>CAYXVY010000091.1:0-26782 GCA_964468745.1 uncultured Planctomycetales bacterium
GCGGCGGCGATCTCCTCGCGGCGCTCGACCTGGTAGCGCCAGCGCAGCGTGCTCTCGCATCTCGGGTAGATGGCGCTGAGGTAGGCGGCCTGTGCCGCGGGCGTGACCGCGTTCTTCGACGCCGCGAGCCGGGCGACGAGCTTTTCGGCGTGCTTCCCCGCGAGTCTGTAGATGATGTCCTCTCGATTCGGCCCATTGAAGTGGCAAAGGAGGGTGGGCGTGCCGTCATCGAGAAAGAAGAGCCCCTCGATCGATACAGATTGCAGAGGCAGATCCCAGCGCGCCACGTGTCCCGACGCAACAGGGGCTGCCGCCTTTGGGGCGAGATCGATGGACGAACGTATCACGAGCCACAATCCCACGATGATCAGGATCAGCGCGACGGCGGCGACTCCGGCAATTCCGAAGCCTTTGCCGCCGCGGGGCTCCGAGCCGTAACGGATGCGACCCACGACCGCCGGTGGTGCGGCCGCGGCCTTGTCGCGCGACCGGTGCGGGATCGGGGGATCAATACCCATGATGCTTCCTGAATGCCGCGCTCAGTGCATCTGCTATGTCCGTGGCCATCAGGGAAATCATGCCCCGCTTTCGTTCTGCGATATCGCCCGCCATGCCGTGCAAGTATACGCCAAGCCGCGCGGCATCATACGGCGTGAGCCCCTGTCCCAGAAGCGCCGCAATCACGCCCGTGAGCACGTCTCCCGATCCGCCTGTCGCCATTCCTGCATTGCCCGTCTTGTTGACGTATGTCCGTTCGCCGTCCGTTACAACCGTCCGATGTCCCTTGAGGACAATGATGGCCAGGAAGCGCGACGCGGCCTCTTCCGCGATCGTTCGCCGCGCTCTCTGGACGTCGTCGATGCTGCGGCCGATTATACGGGCCAGCTCGCCCGGGTGGGGAGTGAGTATCCGCGGAGCGTTTCCGCGTGCCAGCAAATCGGGATGCTCCACGAACGCGTTGAGCGCGTCGGCATCGAGGACGAGCGGCTTCTGGAGCAGCGCCACGCATTCGCGGATCGTAGCGACCGTGTGCGGGTGCAGGCCGAGTCCCGGTCCCATCGCCACCACGTCGCTGGCCTCGGCCAACTCCGCGATGCGCGCGGGCGCGTCCGAGCCGAGGCTCCCCAAGCCCGTGTCCGGCAAGCCCTGGACGATCGCGCACGTCTGCTTCGCGCTGAGCACCGGCACGAGCGTGGCCGGGCACGCGATAGTCACGACGCCCGCGCCGCTGCGATAGGCGCCTTCGGACGTCAAGGTTGCGGCGCCGCACATCGCCGCGCTGCCGGCGACAACCAGGACCTTACCGTAGTCGCCCTTGTGGCCGGCCGTGCTGCGCCGCGGCAGTCTGGGCAGCTTTGCGAGTGCGGCTCGCGGCGGCATGGCGCGATGATACGGATACCGTCCGGAAGTGACAAGGTACAATGGCAACCGTGGCAGAACCGACGCGCCGCTCGATTCTCGACACGCTGCTTTTTACGTCGCTCGCGGCCACAGTCGGTTCCGCGCTGTCGCCGCTGCCGTTCTACCTCGTTGCTCCGGCGGAGGTGCGGCGCACGGTGCGGCACACCTATTCGAAAGGGGACCTTCCACCCGGCATGGCGCGCCGATGTATTCCCCTTGAGGCGATCGTCGTGAACGACGATGGGATCCGCGCCTTCAGCTGGCATTGCACCCACCAGAAGTCCCCTGTGAACTGGGACGAGAAGACCCGGCGATTCCGCTGTCCGCTGCACGGCGCCGTGTTCGATTCACGCGGAGTCCCTTTGAGCGGACCCGCCCGATTGGAGTTGGCTCCCGTCCGGTGCCAGGTAAGCGCCGCGGGAGATGTGGTCCTGGAAGGATGATGCGGCGCATGGGCGCTTGGCTGGAAGAACGCGCGGGACTGTCGCGAATTCGCGGCCTGCTCATGTCACGGTGCACGGTCGGGGCCGGGCGGTCGCTGGCGCTGGGCTCGTCCATTGTGACGCTGCTGCTCCTGCAGATCGCGACCGGATCGCTGCTGGCGCTCTACTACAAGCCCACGTGGCAGGGGGCGCATGCCAGCGTGGAGAAAATCGTAACCGCAATTCCGGCGGGCTGGCTCATGCGCGCTCTTCACTCGTGGGGAGCCCACCTCACCCTGCTCCTCGCGTTGGTGCACCTCGTGCGCGCCGCCGCGCGCGGGGCTGCCGCGAAGCCGCGGGAGCTCGCCTGGATGGCGGCCGTGATGCTGGCCGCGGTGCTGGGCGGAATCGCGATCACCGGCCAGATGCTCCCCATGGACAACGAGGCCGTCGGAGGTGCGAACGTCGCCGCCAGCCTGGCGGGGACGATTCCGGGTGCCGGCACGCTCGTGCGCGGCGGCGATAGCGTCGGCGAGCCCATGCTGGGGCGCTTCTTCGTCGCGCACGCGATGTGGCTGCCCGGCATGATGCTCGTCGTGCTGGTGGCTCACGCGTTTCAGACGGCGAAACACGGCATCGCGGCCGGCGGCGGTGACGGAGCGACGGTGCTCGAGTGTGTCGCGATCCCCGCCTTGGGAAGTGTCGCCCTCGTGGCGACACTCGCGACGCTCTGGCCCCCGGGCCTCGAGCGCGCCTACGATCCGGGCGTCAACATGCCGGAGGGACTCCGTCCACTCTGGCCCTTCCTGCCTGCCTATCAGCTCCTGCATCTCGGTGTGCCCGAGATTATCGTCGCCTTGCTGGCTCCGGTCGTCGTCGCGTTGACGGCGTGTCTGCCGCTCGGGGGTCGGCCGCTGCGCATCGCGCTCGCTCTTCTCGTGCACGTGCTCGTGGCGCTCGGCATCTGGGGAGCCTTGGCCCATCGTGCGATCGGTGCATGACATGGTGATGCTGACGGCGATTTTGATCTTCGCGGCGCAGGAGACGGAGCGCGTCGCCCGCGATGAGCGCTGCATCGAGTGCCACGAGGACGCCGGCCCCGAGGTGGCGACGTCGGTGCACGGGGCCGGCAGGATCGGCTGCATCAGCTGTCACGGCGAGGACGACATCGTCGCGAAGGGGATCACCCGCGGCAGCCCGCATCGGAAGTCTCAGGGATTCCGCATGTATCGACGCCAGACCATCCCCGAGGATTGCGGCTCGTGTCACCAGCCCGAGTACGAGAGCATGAAGCCCTCCGGGCATTACACGGCGACGAAGCGCGGGGCCGATGAGAAGGGGAACATGCGGGGGTGCATCGAATGCCACACGCACCACGCCACGCCTCAGGCTGTTCGAGGCACGATCGTCTCGTCATGCGTGCGCTGCCACGACACGGCGACGAAGGAGTATGCCGATGGACGCTCGCTCTTTGAGGGGATGGATGGGCTCGAGCGTGCGCTTGCAGACGACACGCCGGTGCGGATGCAGCGGCGCCCGGGCATCAACGATCGCGCCGCGCTCGATGCGCGCGTGCGGGGTGAGAAATCGCTCCAGGATCTGAAGATCCGCCAGCATGGGCTGGCGTTCACGGAATTGCGGCAGGCTCGGGACGCCACATCTGCCGCGCTTGCGGCGGCGTATAATAGGCTGGCCGAGGAGGAGCGCGCGCATGCCAGGCGCTGGATCTGGTTGCTGCCGTTCCTTGCGTTGGCGGCCACGAGCATGGTGCTCGTGCGGGCGAAGGGCCGCAGACTATAGAGGGCAGAGCATCATGAAATGGCCGGCATTTGCCGTGGCCGTGCTGTTGATGGTCGGAGTCGCAGCATCGAGGGAGCCGCAGCAGGATGGGGACATCAAGAAGCTGCTGCCCGATGCCGAGGGGATCAAGAAATCGCCGCGCAAGATCACGAAGGAAGCCAAAGAGAAAATCGAAAAGGCGCTTGGATCGAAGATCGACGACAAGGACGTCCCGCAGATCTGGGAGGCGCGCGCGACCGTCCCTGCCGCGAATCCCAATGAGAAGACGCGCGTCTTCTGCGTGACGCTCACCTGCAAGGGGCCCAAGGGGGACTTGAAAATCGCCGTGGCGGTGGCCACAGAGGAGCACATCATCGCGGCGGTGAAGATTCTCGAGAACAAGGACGACAAGGCCGCCGATTCGAAGACGTTTCTCGGGCAATTCGAAGGTTTCGAATACTCTTCGAACTTCGAGATGCCGGCCACGGCGCTCGACGACGCGCGCAAGAAAGCGCAGGCGGCCGCCGACGCCGACGGCAAGATGCTCGCCGCGCTCTTCGCGCTGACGGATAAGATGCACGTGACCCAGGGGGATTTCGAGGCGATCGACGCGAAGATCCAGAAGGAGGAGGACGGCGTCATCGACGCGGCTCAGCGCATGAAGTCGACCTTCGCCGACATGGAGAAGCTCTCCCCGAGCTACACCTTCCTGCAGGCCGGGCAGATCGGCCGGTTTACGACGTCGCTCAAGGCGGCGCAGAAGGACCTCCAGCGCGTGATCGACGCGACGAAGGGTAAGAAGTGGAGCGATGCAGCCAAGGCGATGACGGATCTCGGCAACGAGCAATGCAATAAGTGCCACGCGTGGTCCCGGTCCCGATTCTCGGCCGAACGCGTGAAGCTCGGCATCGGAAACGGTTATTTCGTCGTGGGTCATGAGATCTCGGCACCGTCGAGCGGGCCGAAGGAGTCGTTTCAGTCGATCGCGACGACCGTGCGCAGAGCCGTGCTCATCGTCACGCAGGCGAAGTAGACGCCGCGCGGCCGCGTCGCAACGAATCCCGAATCAGGACGCTCGCCGTACGGCGTGTCGATCCGCCGACAGGACGGAGCGCCCGATGTTCCGGGGCAGGCGACCGGTTGCGCGCCAGATTCCGTGCGCCGGAGAGGTGCTACAATAGGTCCGGATGTCGAGAGCGATCCTTGACTTCGGTCGCACGATGGACGCAGCCAGCCTGCGCTATGCGGCGGGCACCGAGCGCTACGCGGACTTGCAGCTCGAGTTCACCATCGCCTGCCAGTTGCGCAGCGAGATTGCGGACGCGCGCGGCCGGGTCTTTGCATTCCGATTCCTCCGATGCGCGGGCATCTACGTGGCCTGCCGTCAGTGGGAGAGCGACGAGTGGCAGACCGACGATCTGCCGCTGCTGGACGCGCTGCATGAGGACGCGCTGAAACCGCTGAACGTCGACTATTTTCTCATGAAGTCGTCGGCGGAGCTGCCCGACCTGAAGCCGCGGATGTCCGGCGGACGCTGGATGCGCGGATCATTTGAGGGATTCGAGGCGGCGCTTGACCGCGGTGGGCCGTGCTTCTGGATGAAAGCGGGCGGAACCGGCCCCGAAAATTCCGCGATCGATTGCACACTCATCCTGGCGTGCGACGAGTACAAAATCGTTGGATTCGACAGGGAGTTTCCCCCCGAGGAGTTCGTTGCGATCGGTGAGCGCTGGTCGAACGCCTGGCGCGAGTACTGGAGCCGGCGACGGCGTGGTGAAGTGGCGCGAGACGGGGAATTCGAGTGGACGCAGCCGTATTGCGAGCCGCTATAGGTACTTGAACGAATTCACTGCACCGCGTTCGTTCTCGTACAATTGCAGCGTGCCCGCCCCCGGCGTCGCATCGAGCATCTTCCGCACGCGTTCGGACAGCACGCAGAGCCGCAGGTCTCCGCCGGCGTCGCGACACCGTGCCGCGACCCCCTGGAGCGCTTCGAGGCCCTCGTCTGAAACGGAATCGAGTTTCTCAGCATTGAGAGCAATGCGGACGGTACCGTCGCTGATCAAGGTCTCGAGGGCCACGCGCAGCGGGACCGCCGCGTCCGCCTCGAGTGCGCCGCTGACATCGATGACGGCGACCTCCGATGTGAGGCGGGGGGCGTGTGAGCGACGAATGGCGAATTTGCATGCGCCCGCCTGCGCCGGCACAGGCCCGGGCTTCACGACGGGCACCGAGGTGGTAGCGCGCTTCGCGGATTGCGATCGGGGAACAAGGGTGCTGAGGCCGCGGCGTGCAAGCAGCTCGGCAAGAGGAGGAAAGGGCTCACAGCGATCGAACAATGCGCCTTGTTCCGTCAGGCATGCGCGCACGATGGTGTCGGCTGCGGCCCCGGTGCGCACCAATTCGGAGCCCAGGCGCAGATCGTCGGCCCGGGCGCGGTCGTAGCGGGCGAGCAGCAGGGCCGCGCGGACCTGGTGCGGGGACAGGCGCGCCGTCTTGGCGAGAACGTGCGCGACATTCGCGGCCTTCGCCAGTTCGGCACGGCACGCGGCGAGTCGCGTCGCGTCCAGGAAGCCGAGCCGTTCCGCGGCCTGGATAATGCTCTCGTCCACGCACCCAGCATAGCGTGAGAGGGTGTGGTGCGAAGCGTGGGATGCCGATAATTCTGATGGAAGCCAGGGGGCTTCGGAGAGAGGGGATAAGGCGTGTCGCGCGAAGGCGTGCATCTCGTCATCGTCGTCGGCGCTCTGCTCGCGCTGGGGCTGGTGATGCTCTTTTCGGCGAGCGCAATCGCCGCGGAGCACAACGCCCGGTTCGGCGACTCGTTCCACTTCCTCAAGAAGCAGCTGCTCTGGACCGGCATCGCGATGGTCTGCCTCACGGCCACGGCCCTGCTGCCGCTCCGCCTCCTGGAGCGCTGGCGGACGCCTCTGCTGTTGATGACGCTGATCCTGCTCGCCCTGGTTTTCGTTCCGGGCGTGGGCGCCAAGATCAACGGCGCACGCCGCTGGATTCGTGCGGGTGGATGGTCCATGCAACCGTCGGAACTCGCGAAGCTCGCCGTGGCGATCTTCGTGTGCTCGTTTGCCGCGGCCGATCCGGAGCGGCTGCGCTCGCTGCGTCGCGGGTTTGCGCCGCTCGTCGCCGTTGTGGGGACGGTGTGCGCCATGATCCTCATCGAGCCGGATGTCGGCACGTCCGTCTTCATCGGGCTGAGCGCGTGCCTCGCCATGATCGTGGCGGGCGTGCGCCCTGTGCATGTGCTGTCGGTCGCCGCAGCGGGGGCCGGGGCCGCATCGCTGCTCGCCGCACGCATGCCGCATTTCGTCGAGCGCCTGCGCGGATGGTGGGAGTATGAAACGCACCCGGGTGGCTATCAGCTCCGGCAGTCGCTGATCGCGATCGGCGCAGGCGGGTGCTTTGGCGAAGGGCTCGGGCGCGGGACGCAGAAGCTGTCCTTCCTGCCGGAGGTCCATTCGGACTTCATCTTCGCGGTGCTCGGCGAGGAACTGGGGTTCATGGGATCCCTCGCGGTCCTCCTCTTGTTCGCCGCATTCGGAGCCACGGGGTGGAGGATCGCGCGCGGCGCGGCCACGCCGTTCGGCGCCCTTCTGGCCTTCACCCTCACGCTGACAATCGTGCTGCAAGCCGCTATCAATGTTGCGGTCGTGACGGGGATCGTTCCGACGAAGGGGATACCGCTGCCGTTCTTCTCCTTCGGGGGCTCGTCGCTCTGCTTTACCATGGCGGGCATCGGGATTCTGTTGAGGATTGCCAACGAGAGAGGAGAAACGTGCGCATCGCATTCGCCGGTGGGGGAACCGGCGGTCATCTCTTCCCGGGCGTAGCGCTCGCGCAGGAGCACGACGGGGCGTCGCTGTTTTTGTGCACCACCCGTCCGTTCGACGCGCGACAGCTGTCGCACTACGGATTCGACCACGCGCCCATCGACGCGCCCCGGCTTCGGGACGCCGTCCTCAATCCAATGCGCATGCTGCGCGCCGTGCGCCAGGCAGCGATCCTTCTGCGCGCCTTCCGTGCGGACGTGGTCGTCGGCGTCGGCGGCTACGGTTCCGCGCCCGCGCTCGTGGCGGCGAAAACCCTCGGCATTCCGTACGTGCTGCTCGAACAGAACGTCCGGCCCGGGCGGACCAATCGAATCAGCGCGAAGGGGGCGCGACGTATCTACGGCCAGTGGCGCCAGACCAGCCCGTTTTTCGGTTCGCGATTCCGGCATACGGGAAGTCCGCTCCGGCGGGACTTCACGCCGGTGGCGCGACCGGCGGCGCGCCGGAAGTTCGCGCTCGGAGAAGGCGCGATCGTCGGTATCGTAGGAGGCAGCCAGGGGGCCGACTCGCTCAATACGCTCGCTCTCGAGGCCTGGCGTTCGACGGGATGTCGCGACGTTACGTTCCTGCATCTAGCCGGCGCGGGTGCGGAGCAGGTTGCGGGAACCTACTCGCGGGAGGGGCTCGCCGCGAAGGTGCTCGATTTCGAGCGCGACATGGGCGCGTTCTACTCCGCGTGCGATCTCGTCGTGTCCAGGGCCGGAGGCATGGCGATCGCGGAGCTGGCGAGCGCGCGCGCCGCGGCGGCGTTCGTGCCGTTCCCGCAGGCGGCCGAGGACCATCAGCGCGTCAACGCGAGGGCGCTTGGCGACGCGGCCTGGTTGATCGAAGAGCCCGCCCCGCTGGCCGCACTGGTGCCAAAGCTTGTGTCCGCGGACCCCTGCTTCAATAATAGGGCCCGTATGCTCGCGCGCATGGCCCGCCCGACGGCGGCGCGCGACATCCTGGGGGATCTCGGAACATGGGTGTGAAGGCGACGGGCGTCGCCCATCTCATCGGCATCGGCGGAATCGGCGTCAGCGGGCTCGCGCGCGTCCTGCTCTCGCACGGCTACCAGGTCAGCGGATCCGACCTGAAACCGAACGAGCAGACGGAGTCGCTCGAGGCCATGGGCGTACGGGTCTCCGTCGGCCACGATGGAAAGAACCTCCCGGAGGGATGCACGGTCGTCGTCCGCTCCGCCGCTATCCCGGACGAGAACGTGGAAGTCAAAGAGGCGCAATCGCGCGGGATCGAAGTGGTCAAGTATGCCGCCATGGTGGGGCGGCTGATGGGGGCGAAGGCCGGCATCGCCGTAGCAGGTTGTCACGGCAAGACGACGACGACCGCCATGGTCTCCTACGTGCTGTCTCGCGCGGGCCTGGAGCCTACTTATGTCTGCGGCGGCATCATTCCCCAGCTGCGGTCGAACGCCGGCGCCGGGCAGGGGAAGCATTTCGTCGCCGAAGCGTGCGAATACGACCGGTCGTTCCACAACTACCAGCCGCAGTGCGTCGTCATCACGAATATCGAGGAGGATCACCTCGACTACTACAAGGACATCAACGAGATCGTCGCCGCCTTCGAAGAATTCGCGAACAAGGTCGGGGAGAAGGGGATCGTCATCGGCTCGCTCGACAACGCGCACACGGCGGCGATCGTGAACCGATTCAAGGGCCGGGGCGAGGGGTACTCGGTGCAGAAGAGCTCCGACACGCGCACGGGGCGGGACAGCGACTGGCGCGCGCGGAACATCGTCGTGGCCGAAGGCACGTGGCGTTTCGAGGCCCTGAAATACGGCCGGCCCTTCGGGGAGTTCACGCTGCGCGTCCCGGGCCTCCACAACGTGTCGAATGCGCTCGCCGCGACGGCGGTCGCCACGTGGGCGGGCGTCGGCAGGGAGATCATCCAGCTCGCGCTGTCCGAGTTCGGCGGGGCCGCGCGCCGCTTCGAGCTGCTCGGAGAAAAGAACGGCGCCCTCGTGATCGACGATTACGGCCACCATCCAACCGAGATCCTGGCGACGCTGCGCTCCGCCCGAGAGCGCTATCCTGATCGGAAGATCTGGTGCGTCTTCCAGCCGCATCAGCATTCGCGGACGCGCCTGCTCATGAAGGATTTCGCTCGCGCGTTCGGCGACACCAATCTCGTGCTGCTGCCGGAGATCTTCGCCGCGCGCGACACCGAGCGCGACGAGAAGCGCGTCTCGAGCGCGGATCTGGCGAAGCTCGTGAACGACAACGGCAAGGCCGCGCTCTTCCTGCCCACCTTCGACGACGTTCTCAAATTCCTGCGGGAGAAGCTGGAGCCGGGTACGGTGGTCGTGACGATGGGCGCCGGAGACGTGGGACAAGTAGGCCGTCGATTCCTCGCCGAAGCATGACGGCCGCGCTGATCACGGGAGCCTCCTCGGGCATCGGATTGGAACTGGCGCGCGTGTTCGCCGAGCACAAGCGCGACCTGGTGCTCGTCGCCCGACGCAAGGCGGAGCTCGATCGGCTGGCGTCGGAATTGTCGGCCGCGCATCGCGTAAGAGTCGATGTCGTCGAGGCGGACTTGACGAAGGCAGGCGCCTGCCGAGTTGTGCACGAGCGCGCGACGGATGTCGATGTGCTCGTCAACAACGCCGGGTACGGACTGTACGGGCCGCTGCATACGCTTGATCTGGACAAGCTGCTCGACATGGTCGCCCTGAACGTGACGGCCCTCACCGACCTCACGTGGCGGTACGCGCGCGATTTCGAAAGGGCGGGCCGGGGCAGGATCCTGAACGTCGCGTCGACGGCCGCCTTCCAGCCGGGGCCGCTCATGGCGGCGTACTATGCGACGAAAGCGTACGTGCTGTCCCTTACGGAGGGTATCCGTGAGGAGCTGAAGGGGTCGGGTGTCGTCGCCTGCGTGCTGTGTCCCGGACCGACGAAGTCGGGCTTCCAATCGCGCGCCGGGATCGAGGGGCTCTCGTTCGTGAATCAGATGAGCGCGACGTCGGAGGCGGTTGCGCGCGCCGGATACCACGGGCTCATGCGGGGCAAGGCCGTGATCGTGCCGGGGTTGTCGAACAAGCTGGGGGTGCAGGCGGTGCGTTTCACGCCGCGCTGGCTCGTACGGAGAATCGTGAAGAGCCTCCAGTCTACGTAAATTCTCGGCTCGCGCACGTCGACGGCACGATGGCCCATCGGCCGGGCTTGAGCGGATCGACAAGCACGACGGCGCGTTCCGTCACGGCGGGGGCGCTTGGCGGGCTGTCGGCGCGCAGCACGGTGAATTCGTCGGACATCCTCACCTGGCCGCCGTATTCGCGCGAGTGATACGAGAATCCGATGGCGAGCGTGCGCACCCGCTGGGCCCAAGTTTCGCGCAGCACGACCGCGTGCACTTCATCGCCGTCGCGCCAAAGCACCCTGTCGCGCCAGTGGCCCCGCATCCATGCGAGGAACAGGAGGAGCGCGAGCGATCCGCCGACGCCGCTGAGGGTGACGACCGTGGCGCTAGAGGCTCCTGCACAGAGGGTGACCAGCGTCACCAGCGCAGTGATCATCGCGACAAGCACCGTCGATATTCGGGCGGGGCGGTACTTGCGTCGAATCCAGCGCATCCAGTCCGAGCTGCGATCGCGAATGGGCGACTGCAGCAGCGGCACAATGTCCTCCTCGCGCACGAGCCGTTCGACGGGCAGGTCATCCTGCCGCGGGAAGAGGAGGGACTTGAGATTTCGTGACGCGAGCACGACGAACTCTCCGCCGGCCGGACCCACCCGAATGAAGTGCGACCACGCGGCGGGCAGCTGCGTCTGCCTCTGGTAGATCGTGCCCGGGATGCCCACGAAGCGGCCGCCGCCATGCGTGAGCAATTCGATGCCATGACGCAAGAGTCGCATCTGCCCTGCGTTTTGCGCGATGCCGCCGCCGCCGATCGCAAGCGCAACGATCGTCGCGATCCACAGGAGCACGACGGGCAGCAGCTGATCCCTGTAGCCACGCTCGATCTCGGCGAATCCGAAGCCCGTCGACGGGTCGAAGTAATAGAGCGAGCTGCCTCCGATGCGCGACAGCGTCCAGTCGCTCGCGGCGATGCGGCGTTCGAGTTCGACACCCGTGTCGTCACGGCGCAGCGACACGTACCACGCCGGAGATTTTCCCGGGGTGGCGCGCCGCGAGATGATTGTGCACGTGGTCCGAGATCCGCGCGAGGCGAGCGTGCGCAGCGCGTGCAGCTCGCGCGACAGGTCGAAGGCAATGAACGCGAGCCCTGCCGCGACGGGGAGCAGAAGGGACCAGGCGGCAACTGAACGCAGGCGGCGCCACCAGCCACGTCCGCGCGGACGCGGCGGCTGCGGGAAAAACATCTCTTCCACGAAGCTCCCCGCTACTTGGACGGCAGTTCCAGCGAGGCGAGCGGCGCGTAATAGCAGAAAAGGCACAAGCCGACAACGGCGACGGCCGCGACGACGAGCAGGAGATTGAGCGCAGGCAGCAGCGGATCGAGGACGCCCATGCGCGTCATCACGCACAATCCGATTGCGACAATGCCGCACACCACCCAGAACGCCTTGAACCAATTCGCGATCACGGCCGCGATCTTGCCCGGCCCTGCCTGCGTATCGACCGTGATGCCCGGCGGCAGTTTTGAAAAGCTCGGCAGCACGAACCACGTGATCGCCGAAAGCACGAGCATGAAAAGGACGACCCCGAAAACGAATCGGCTGCGCTGCCGGAATCGCTCCATGACGACAATAGGCGGCTTCTTGGTGTCCACGCAGACCATTCTACCGGAAAGGCGCCGCGGAGGCCAAACGAGCGCGGGGATTCGCTTGACTCGCGAAGCTCTTTTGCTAATCTATGCACTCTCTTCGGCGGCCTTTTACCCTCCGCTCTGGAGTCTACCGGTGCCTGAGAAACTCGAAAGAAATACGCGCAATCTGATGGTCGGGATCGTCACAAGCGACCGGATGGCCAAGTCCATCACCGTCAAGGTTGAGCGCTTCGTCAAGCATCCGAAGTTCGGCAAGTTCATCAAGCGCTTCACGACCTGCTACGCACACGATGAAAAGCGCGAGGCGAAGACGGGCGATCGCGTCGAGATCATGGAGACGCGACCGCTGTCGAAGCTGAAGCGCTGGCGGCTGGTGAGCATCGTCGGCCACGGCTCGGAGCGCGACCTTATCAGGGCTTCGCGCCCGACGACGGGAAAGTAGGACGACGCCATGCTTCAGCTCAAATCGCTGCTAGACGTCGCCGATAACACGGGCGCCAAGGTCGTGGGGCAGATCCAAGTCTTGGGGCATTCGAAGCAGCGCTACGCGCGCATCGGCGATCTCATTGTCGCCACTGTGAAGAAGGCGCTGCCCGGGGCGGCGATCAAGCAGGGAGACATCGTGCGCGGCGTCGTCGTGCGCACGAGGGCGGCAACACGGCGCGAGGACGGCACGTACGTGCGATTCGACAGCAATGCGATGGTGCTGCTCGACGAGGACTTGCAGAACCCTCGGGGAACCCGCATCTTCGGTGCGGTGCCGCGCGAGCTGCGCGCCAAGTTCATGAAGATCATTTCGCTCGCGTCGGAAGTCGGGTAACGATGCACATCCGCAAAAACGACGTCGTCGAGGTCCTCAGCGGCAACGAGCGTGGGAAGCGCGGCAAGGTGCTCCGCATCGTGGCCGAGGGGCACGTGCTCGTCGAAGGCGTCAACTTCGTCTGGAAGCACCTCCGGCGCAGCCAGCAGCATCCGCACGGCGCGCGCATCCAGAAGGAGGCGCCGCTGGTGTCAGACCGCCTTATGGTCGTCTGCACGGCGTGCGACAAGGCTTCAAAGGTCGCGCGCACGCGGACGGACGGCGGAGAGGCCCAGCGCGTGTGCAAGAAGTGCAAGGCCCCGATATCGAACAGGACCTAGCCATGGCCCGCCTCCTCGACAAGTACAAGACTGAGATCGCACCGGCGCTGAAGAAGCAGCTAGGGTACGAGAATCTCCTCGCCGTCCCGCGTCTCGAGAAGATCGTCATCTCGATGGGCGTGGGCGCGGCGATCGAGAACAAGAACCGGTTGGACGCGGCGGCCAAGGATCTGGCGCTGATCGCAGGGCAAAAGCCGTCGATCTGCAAGGCGCGCAAGTCGGTCGCGACCTTCAAGCTTCGCAAGGGGCAGGACATCGGACTCAAGGTGACGCTCCGGGGGCCGCGGATGTACGAGTTCCTCGACCGGCTCGTCTCGATCGTCATCCCGCGCATGCGCGACTTCCGCGGGCTCTCGCCCAAGGCGTTCGACCAGGCGGGGAACTACAACATGGGCATCTCGGAACAGATCGTGTTCCCGGAGATCAATCTCGACAAGATCGAATTCGTGCAGGGCATGAACGTCACAATCGGCGTGAAGGCCAGGAAGCCGACGGATTCCTTCGCGCTGCTGCAGAAGCTCGGCGTGCCGTTCCGCATGCCGGAGGAGAAGCAGGCCGACGACAAGAAGGAGCAGGCGGCGACAGCCTAGACGACATGGCGAGCATTCGATGGAAGGTCAAGCAGAAGAAAACGCCCAAGTTCAAGGTCCGCGCCTACAACCGCTGCCAGATCTGCGGACGGCGCCGCGGCTACCATCGGAAGTTCAAGGTCTGCCGGATCTGCTTCCGCCGCCTGGCGAGCAACGGTCAGATCCCCGGTGTGAGAAAGGCTAGCTGGTAATGGCAAGCAGCGACCCGGTCGGCGACATGATCGCCGCGCTCAAGAACGCGAACACGCGAAAGCATGTGAAGTGCGCGATCCGTCACTCGCGATTCAAGGAAGGCGTCGTGCGCGTGCTGAAGGAAGAGGGATATCTCGTCGACTTCAAAGTGGTCGCCGACGAAAAGCTCCCCGTGCGCAAGACGATGTGGGTCTGGCTCAAGTACGATGCCGAAGGGCAGCGCGTGATGACGGATATCCTCCGTATCAGCAAGCCCGGCAAGCGCATCTTCCGGCCGATCGCCGAGGTGGGCAAGGTGCTCGACGGCCTCGGCATCAGCGTGCTTTCGACGCACAAAGGCATCCTCAGCGACCGCCAGGCCAAGAAGCAGATGGTCGGCGGCGAACTCGTCTGCAAGGTTTGGTGAGCGGCGCGAGCGCAGCGTAACGACCTGGAAAATACAGAGAAGAAGATGTCACGACTCGGGAAAATACCGGTGGAGATCCCCGACAAGGTGAAGGTCGCCGTCAGCGGCACGACCATCAACATCGAGGGCCCGCTCGGAAAGCTCGCGTGGACGCACCGCCCCGAGGTGAAGGTCAAGGTCGACGGCAAGAAGGTGACGGTCGAGCGCGCGAACGAGACCAAGTACGTGAAGTCGCTGCACGGGACCGCGCGCGCCCTGATTGCCGTCATGATCAAGGGCGTGACGCAGGGGTATTCGAAGGACCTCGACATCAGCGGCGTCGGCTACAACGGCAAGATGGCCGCCGCCGACAAGTTGGTGCTGACCCTCGGCTATTCGCATCCTGTTGAATTCGTGGTGCCGAAGGGGCTGACGGTGACGTGCGCGTCCGCCACGGCCATCAACGTAAAGGGAACGGACAAGCAGCAGGTCGGAGAGTTCGCGGCCAAGGTGCGCTCGGCTCGCCCCGCGGAGCCGTACAACCTGAAGGGCATCAAGTACCGCGACGAGATTCTCCGCAAGAAGGCCGGCAAGACGTTCGTCACGGGATCGGGTTAAGCCATGAGCCAACACATCCGGGCACTGGAAGTGCGGAAGTGGGAACGCCGGCAGCGCCGCGCCTACCATGCGCGCGAGAGCGTGTTCGGCACCGCGGAGCGTCCCCGACTTTCCGTCTATCGCAGCCACCTGCATTTCCACGCACAACTGATCGACGATTCGCAGGGGCGGACGCTTGCGTCGGCCTCGACGATGCAGAAGGATCTCCGCGAGACGGTCAAGAAGGGCGGGGACAAGAAGGCGGCCGGCGCCGTCGGCGAGAAGCTGGCGAAGGCGGCGATCGCGGTCGGCATCAAAAGGGTGGTCTTCGACAAGAACTTCTACCGGTTCCACGGTCGCGTTCGCGCGTGCGCGGAGGCGGCGGCGAAGGGCGGTCTGGACTTCCTCTTCAATCCGAAGAAGAAGGGCAAGGCCCCGAAGGTGAAGAAGGAAAAGGTCGAGGCCCCGAAGAAAGAAAAGAAGCAGCAGAAAGAAGGGAAGCCGCCGGGCGGCGGGCCTTCCAAGGACCATCACAAGAAGGAAGAGAAGGCGTAAATGGCATTCGGATCAGGCGGGCCCCATCGGGGCGGCGGGCCGCGGCGCGATCGCGCGGGCGAGGATTTCCAGGAAATCGTCGTCAAGGTCAAACGCTGCGCGAAGGTCGTGAAGGGCGGCAAGCGCTTCAGCTTCAACGCGCTCGTGGTGATCGGCAACCGCAAGGGCCAGGTCGGCTGGGGCTATGGCAAGGCCAATGAAGTGCCGTTCGCCGTCGAGAAGGGGATCAAAGAGGCCAAGAAGAACCTCATCACGGTGCCGATCGTGCACGGCACGACGCTGCCGCATACGATTCGCGAAAAATATTCGGGCACGGAAGTGCTCGTTCGTCCGGCCTGCAAGGGAACGGGCGTGAAGGCCGGCGCCGCGGCGCGCGCGGTCTTCGAGCTTGCCGGGGTACGCGACGTCCTCTGCAAGGTCTTCGGGAGCTCGAACCCGATCAATGTCGTCAAGGCAACATACGGCGCCCTCCAGCACTTGCGTACTGTCGCGAAATTCGAGGAACAGCGCGGCGTGCAGATCGTCTCAAGGAAGATCGTGACGCCGGCCGTTGTGACGCCGGCTGCCGTGACGCCGACGCCGCCTTCGACGGAGACGAAGTCATGAACCTGACCGACGCGCGTAAAGCGAAGATTCCGCGCAAGAAGAAATTCCCCGTCGGGCACGGGCACTCGAGCGGCCTCGGCAAGTTCTGCGGGCGCGGCAACAAGGGTCAGGGCTCGCGCCAGGGCGAGAAAAATCGCTTCCGCACGGCGTTCGAAGGCGGCCAGATGACGATCATCCGCCGCCTGCCGAAGTTCGGCTTCAACAACGCCGAGTTTCGCCGCGACTACGAAGAAGTCAACGTCGGCACGATCGACAAGCACTTCGACGACGGCGCGACGGTCGACGAGGCGGCGCTGCGCGAGAAGGGCCTGATCCGCCGGCACCTTCCGATCAAGGTGCTGGGAGACGGCCCGATGGCGCGCAAGTTGACGATCAAGGCGCACAGATTCTCGAAGTCCGCCGTGGAGAAGATTCAAAAGGCGGGCGGCACGGTGGTCCCGCTGGAAGCGCCGAAGGAAGTGCCCAAGCGCGATCCGGTGAAGGCCGCCGCCGCAGCCGCAGCCGCCGCGGCCGCAGCCGCCGCGAAAGCGGGCGCGAAGGCCGGCGCGGACAAGCCGGCGAAGGCGCCCGCCCCCAAGGCGGAAAAGAAGGCGCCGGAGGCGAAGGGCGACGACGCCCCGAAGAAGTAGCAGCTCGGAGTTTCCATGCAACTTGTCGAGTCGTTCCGTAACGTCTTCAAGATCCAGGAACTCCGCACGCGCATCTTCATCACGCTGGCGCTCCTGGTCGTCTTCCGCTTCGGCTCGCACATCGCGCTGCCGGGGGTGAACGTCGACGCGATCAAGCAGTTCCGGGAGGCGGGCGAAAAGATGGGCGGCCTCTGGAGCATGCTGCAGATCTTCTCGGGCGGCGCGCTCGGCAACCTCGCACTCTTCTCGCTGGGCATCATGCCCTACATCACCTCATCCATCATCATGCAGCTGATGACGAAGGTGAGCCCGACGCTCGAGGCCATCGTCAAGGAGGGGCCGTCGGGGCAGCGCAAGATCAGCCAGTACACGCGGTATCTTGCCATCCCGATCTGCATCGTGCAGGCCTTCTTTGCGATCAACACGCTCATCAACTACCAGAACGCCACAGGCACGCCGCTCATGCATTCCACGAGCTTTGGATGGCGCCTCGTGATGCTCATCGGGCTCTCCGCCGGCGCGCTCTTCATCATGTGGCTCGGCGAGCAGATCACGGAGCACGGCGTCGGCAACGGCGCGTCGCTCCTCATCATGGCGGGCATCGTGTCGCGGCTGCCGTGGGTGGCGTTGGAGCTCGTCTCGAGTGTGCGCCGCAGCGAGATCTCCGCGGATGCGGTCATCATCATCACGATCCTCTACTTCGGGATCATCGCCGGGATCGTCTTCGTCACGCAGGCTCAACGACGAATTCCCGTGCAGCACGCCAAGCACTTCCGCGGGCGCAGGGTGTGGGGTGGCTCGCGCAACTACCTGCCGCTTCGCGTGAACACGGCGGGCGTCATGCCGGTCATCTTCGCGTCGTCGCTGCTCGTCGTGCCTCAGATGCTGGCGCAGATCCCGGGCATGCAGTGGCTTGGGGACTTCTTCGGCCGCGGCCTGTTCTTCTACACGACCTTCTACCTGGTGATGATCTTCTTCTTCAGCTACTTCTGGACGTACCTCTTCTTCCAGCCCGTCGAGATGGCCAACAATCTGAAGGAATACGGCTCATTCATCCCGGGGATCCGGCCGGGCGAGAACACCGCGAACTATCTCAATACGATCATTTCGCGCATCACGCTCGCGGGTGCCGCGTTCCTCGCGGTGATCGCGCTGTTCCCCGATCTCATGTCGGTCTGGCTCAAGGTCGATCGCTACCTCGTGCAGTTCCTCGGCGGCACGGGCATCCTCATCGTTGTCGGCGTGGGCCTGGACATCATCCAGAAAATCGAGTCCTACCTGCTCATGCACCACTACGAGGGATTCCTCGGCGGCGGCATGAGGATCCAGGGACGCAAGGGCGCGTAGCGATTCCGGTCGGTCACCGCGCCTCACGAAATCTGGATTGTCGACCCGGACATGAGATAGGATCGGCCCCGCATGCGACTGATCCTCGTCGGCCCGCCCGGCAGCGGAAAGGGGACCCAGGCGAAGAAACTCGCCGAAAGGGCGACGATTTCCCACATCTCGACGGGGGATATCCTCCGCGAGGCGGCCAAGGCGGGCACGCCCGTAGGGAAGAAGGCGAAGGCGATCATGGACGTCGGCGGCCTCGTGCCGGATGACATCATGATCGGGATCATCGAAGAGCGATTCGCGAAGGGAGTCTGCGCGAGGGGGTACATTCTCGATGGATTCCCGCGCACCGTCCCGCAGGCGGACGCGCTCGATCGGCTCACAACGCGGCTGAAGCTCGCGCCGCAGGCGGTCGTGCTGATCGAATGCGACGACGCTCTCATCGTCGAACGCATCACCGGTCGTCGCACGTGCCCGAAGGACGGGACACCGTTTCACGTCAAGTTCATGCCTTCGAAGAAGCCGGGGATCTGCGATACGTGCGGCACGGCGCTCATCCAGCGCGACGACGACACGGAGCCGAAGGTGAAGGCGCGGCTCGAGAAGTACCATCGCGAGACGTCGGCCATCTTCCCCTTCTACGAGAAGAAAGGTCTTGTGCGACGCGTGAACGGCGCAGCGGCACCCGACGCGGTCTTTGCGGAAGTTGAGAAGATCATCGCGAGCGTGAGCCGGTAAATGGCAGTCATCTACAAGGACACCTGGGAAGTCGAGATCATGCGCGAGGCCGGGCGCATCGCCGGTCGCGCGCTGGCGGAAGTCGCGAAGATGGCCAAGCCGGGGGTCTCCACGGGGGAAATCGACGCTAGGGCGGAGGAACTGATCCGCGCGGGCGGCGCGAAGCCGACGTTCAAGGGGTACAAGGGCTATCGCCATACGATCTGCGCGTCGATCAACGAGGAGATCGTGCATGGCATCCCGTCGAACGAACGAATGCTGAAGGACGGCGACATCCTGTCGATCGACATCGGCGCGACGTTCAAGGGATACGTGGGCGACACGGCCGTGACGGTGCCCGTGGGCAAGGTCTCGTCGGCGGCGACAAAGATCATCGAAGCGACACGCGGGGCGCTCGAGGCGGGGATCGCGGCCATGGCGCCGAAGCGCAGACTCTCCGAGGTGGCGCGCGCGGTGCAGCAGTACGCGGAATCGCGCGGCTTCAGTGTCGTGCGCAACTACTGCGGCCATGGGGTCGGGCACGACATGCACGAAGAGCCGCAGGTCCCGAACTATTTCGATTCGCACCTCTCGCAGCTTGCGATGGAGATGCGGCCCGGTCTCGTCATCGCCATCGAGCCGATGCTCTGCGAGGGGAAGTACGAGACAAAGACGAAGAGCGACCGGTGGACCGTCGTGACGGCGGACGGGAAGCTCTCAGCGCATTTCGAGCACACCATCGCGGTCACGCAAGACGGGCACCAGATCCTTACGCTGCCCTAACGGCGCCACGACTCCAGGATCTCCTCCGCTTCCGACTCGTGCGGGTAGGCCGCGTACGCGGCATCGCGACCCAGCGGCTTCAGGTCGTCCTTGTTCATGCGCAGCTCGCGCCGCCCGCGATCCCAGCGTATTTTCAGCGGGTTGCTGACGAGAAGCGCAGGGGGATCGACGGCCGCAAAATCGACGACCAGCGACTCGCGCATGTCGCGTATCGAACGCAGCCACGCGAGTCGACGCTCCAGCCCGTCGGCCTCTGGTCGTGCGCGCGATAGACTGTGCCGAAGCCGCCCGAGCCGAGCTTCTCGATGAGGGTGTACCGGCCGGCGAAGACTTGACTCCCCGCATCGGTCATTCTCGGGCAGTATAGCCCGCCGGCGCTACCCCTGCGTGACGAACTGCCACTTGGAACGCGAGTGGCTTGCGCAGTAGTCGTCGACGGTCCCGTGGACGACGTGACCGAGATCGCTGCGGCCGTCGAGGAAGTCGACGAAGTCGAGCTGCTGCCGTGGCGTCCCGCGCTCGCGTGCGAACTGCGCGCACATCTCGTTCGGCGGCAGCGTCATCCGGCCAGCGACGGTGACGAGCGGAAACTTCACCGCACCTTCGTAGGCCTTGTACACCACCTCGCTGCAAACGAGCGTCTCGTCGGTGTTGAAATCGAAGTCGAAATCGTACGGCCGGCCGTGGTAGTGGAAAGCCAGCGAGATCGCACGCGCGATCGCCGACTTCGGCACGCGCGGGCGCATGACCGCGGTCTGGTCGGCGCGGCAGCACTGTACGAGGGTGTGAAAGCACACGGTGGGAGAGACGGCCTCGATCACCTCGAACGGTTTCGACGTGAATTCCGCCCAGCGCCCCGTGTACTTGACGCGCAGGAACTCGAGGAACTCGTCGACGCCGGCCGATTGCGCACGGCACCAGTCACGCACGCCCTCGTCGCCCTTGAAGAAGTCGCGCATCACCTTCGGTGTGCCGACGTATAGCGCGGCGTGCGGCCAGTAGCCGGGGAGTCCGATGTTCGACAGCTTCCACGAGCGGCGGACAAGGAAGATGTCCCCGGGCTGCAGCCGCGGGCGGAGACTGTCAAGGTGGACGTCGGTGATGAGCGGTTCGGGGTCTCGCACGAGGGTGTGCCCGATCGCCAGCGACAACGCTTTCTGGACGGGGAACCACGCGGTGAACGCCTTTCGCTTGAGGATCGCGAGCGCGTTGCCCGTGAGATCCGTCACCGCGCGAGCCTTGAGGGCACGACGGATCTCCTTGTCGGCCTTCGCGAGGAAGCCGACAAGCCAGTCGGGGCTCGCGAGGCGGTCGCGCACGTATTGGAAGTAGGCGCGACCGGCGGCGACGCGGGCGATGTCGACGACGTGCAGTACGTTCCATTTCAACCGGTCGTAGAGGCCCGCTTCGATGCCGAATTCGGGGACCTTCTCGTCGAGCAGGGTGGCCACCCGCTTGTTGCGCCCGACCCTGCGGATCCAGCGGTAGCCCGCCTGGTACTGCGCAAGAAAGGCGGTGTAGGCGACGAGGAACGAGCGGGCGCGAGCTGTGTCATCGTCAAGGGCTGCGAAGCCGGCGTGCGTCACTTTCACACGATCGATCGCCATGATGTAGTCGAGAAGCGACTGCCAGCGGCGCCAGAGCTGCGCGCGACCCTCGTAGGTGTCGAGGGCCGTCGAGCCCGTGCGAAAGAGGTGGGCTTCGGACTTGATTTCGCCCGTCGCGCGATCAAGGCCCCCCATCCAGATCTTCAGATCGCCGAGGTCCGCGTCGAAGCGGGCGCCCAATTCGTCGGCGTCGCGTCCGTCGCGGCCGGAGAGCTTGTGGTAGACCTTCCGCGCGAGCTTCTTCGCCAGCTTCTTGAACATGGCGCGATTCTAGGACGCCTCGGGTGGCGGGCAAGAGAACTTATGTAATTTACGAATTGTAGTTTACATAGCGTGACCGGCATGCTATAGTGCCCTCCAGAGGGGAAGCAGTGGCCGCACGAAGCGCTTTCGACGCGTTTCTCCGGGAACGCGGCATCGACCGTCTCGACGACGCGCCGCTCGGTCCGCGCACCACGATGAAAGTGGGCGGGCCGGCCGACGTCCTCGTCCGCCCGGCCGACGAACACGAACTCGCCGCGGCGGCGCGCGCAGCAAAGGACTGCGACGTTTCGTGGCGCATGCTCGGCGCGGGCGCAAACCTCCTCGTCGGGGACGAAGGCGTTCGCGGCGCCGTGCTCCACCTCGGCCGCCTGCGCAAGCGCTCCGACCTCCACGTCCAGGCGGGATACAGCCTGCCGAAGCTAGTGAAGGAGACGGTGGAGGAGGGGCTCGCCGGACTCGAATGCCTCGCGGGCGTCCCTGCGACGATCGGAGGCGCAATCGCCATGAATGCCGGCGGGCGCCACGGCGAGATCGCGCAATCGATCGCCTATGTCGACGTCCTGACGCCGTCCTGCGAACTCGTCCGGATGACGCGCGAGGAGATCCCGTTCCGATACCGCTCGTGGGGCCTGAAGGCGCACATCGCGGTCGCGGCGGGCTTCATGCTCGCGCCCGACCCGTGCGTGCGGCGGCGGTACGACGAGATTCTCGGAGACAAGAAATCCACGCAGCCGCTCGGCAGTCCGAATGCCGGCTGTATCTTCAAGAATCCCCCGAACGGCCGCGCGGGGCGCATGATCGACGAGGCGGGCCTCAAGGGGACGCGCTGCGGCAATGCGCACGTCTCCACCAAGCACGCCAACTTCATCATCAACGAGGGGGGCGCGCTTGCGGGCGACGTCCACCGGCTGATCGAGACGATCCGCCGCCGCGTGGGCGCGTTGTTCGGAGTTGACCTCGAGCTGGAGATCCTCACATGGTGAATTCGCTCAATGTCGCGGTGCTCTTCGGCGGCGCGTCGTCCGAGCGCGACGTGTCGCTTCGCAGCGGCACCGCTGTCGTGAAGGCGCTCATGCGCCGCGGTCATCGCGTGACGCCGGTCGACGTGAAGACGGAGACGGGGGCGGAACTCGACGGGTTGCGCTGCGACGTCGCCTTCCTGGCGCTTCACGGCGGATTCGGCGAGGACGGCGGCATTCAGCGCCTCCTCGACCAGCGGGGGGTCCCCTACACGGGATCTGGACCGGCCGCGAGCAGGGCCGCGATGGACAAGATCGAGTCGAAGCGCATCTTCTCGGTGCGCGGCATCGAGACGCCGGCACATCGCGTGATCTCGCGTTCGGACGAGCCCGACCTCCTGGAGAAGGCTGCGCTAGGGCTGGGATACCCGCTCGTCGTGAAGCCGGCCCGCGAAGGGTCGAGCGTCGGCGTGACAATCCACCGCGACCCCTCCACTCTGCACCCCGGTTGCTCCGAGGCGTTCAAGTACGGCCCCCACGCGCTGATGGAGAAGTTCGCCGCGGGGCGCGAGCTGACGGTCGGCGTGCTCGACGAGCGCACGCTCCCGATCATCGAGGTGCGGCCCGCCGAGGGATTCTTCGACTACAGCGCGAAGTACAAGGACACGCGGACGCAGTACGTGGTGAATCCAAATGTCGCCGA
Organism: uncultured Planctomycetales bacterium; assembly: GCA_964468745.1. Lineage (GTDB taxonomy): Bacteria > Planctomycetota > MHYJ01 > MHYJ01 > JACPRB01 > JACPRB01. The sequence continues at coordinate 23,244 of CAYXVY010000091.1, forward strand.
CGCCGACGCAAAGGTCGTGCGCGACGCGGCTGTCCGCGCGTATCGCGCGCTCGGATGCGATGGCGCGGCGCGCGTGGACATCATTCTGACGGCGCAACACGCGGCGAGCGTGCTCGAGGTGAACACGCTGCCGGGGATGACTGAGCGCAGCCTGCTTCCGAAGGCGGCGTGGGCGGCGGGTATGGAGTACGGCGAGCTGTGCGAAAAAATGTGTTTCCTCGGGATCCGGCGGAAGCGGGGCGCGAGTTGGGTGGCCATGCTATAGAGGTTCTCATGGCAGAGGGAAGACGGGGAACGATTGGCAAGGTGCTGGTGGCGGGCGGCGCGCTCGCGGGATTGACGCTGTCGGTGCTCAATCTCACGGGCGACGTGGCGTTTTTCGAGCCCGGCGGCGCGAGTACCGCGCTCGCGGCGTTCGTCGTGATGTTGGCGGGCGCGAGCGTGCTAGTCGCAAGGACCGCGCGCCAAGCCTAGCCTACTTCTCTTTGAGGCGCGTTGCCGCTTCGTCGGCGATATCGAGCCCGTCGAACTCCGCCTTCACCTTCGCGAGCACGGCGCGCTTCTTCGACGCGTCCTTCTCGTCGTCGAGCGCCTTCAGCATCTCGATCGCGACGAGCTCGATCTCCTGCAGCTTGTCGATGGCGATCTCCTGCTGCTTCGTGTCCCCCGCGCGCGTGGCCAGGGTGAACGCCGCGATCGCCTTCTTCCAGCTCTTCTCGGCGAGGAGCTTCTCGCCGGCGTCGAGCGACTTCTTCGCCTCGTCCGGCTTCGGCGGGGCCGGGGGCTTCTGCTTCGCCATCCACAAGATCGACTCGTGCAGCAAGTCGTCGGGTGAGATGACGTGTCCGCCTTTGAAGATCTTTAGGTCGACTATCCACTTCTCGGCTTTGAGCCGTTCGTGCGTAGCCTCCACGCCCTGTCGGTTGTAGTCCGTGTTGCCGCACGACAGCCACACCGCCATCCCCTTCGGCGAGATCGAATTCGATCCCATCGCCATCGCGAAAACGCCGGCCATATGCTCTTTGTGCCGCGACGCGAAGTCGATGGCGACAATGGCCCCGCCCGAGAGACCCGACGCAAAGCAGCGCTTGTCGTCGATGGAGAATCGCGCGTGCGTATCGGCCCACATCGACTTCATCGCGCGCTGCTGCTGGTCCTCGGCGGCGTTCTTCGAGTTGAGCGAGCCGACCACGATCCACCCGACTTCGTCGCACGCCTTTTTGTACTTCTCGACGAAGTAGTCGCCGTTCGCGTCTGGCGCGAAGCAGTAGACGATAGGCCACACCTTGCCGCGGTGATACGCCTTCGGCAGGAAGATTGAATATCGCTGCGAGGCGTCGTCGCGGCACGTCATCACTTCGACCGCCCCGGCCTCTTGGGCGAGAAGCGCAAGAACGAGTGCAATCGTGTGCAACATGCGGTAGCACCTCCCATTTCATTACAGCATTGCCGGGCGTTTTCGTTGCACCAACCGCCTGCCCGCACGTCACATGAACAGTAGGCCAGTAGGCGGGCGTTGGAGGTGTTGTATGAAGTGTGCCACCGTCCTGCTCGTCCTGGCCATCGCCGTCGGATGCGGCAGTTCGCGCACGAGTGCTTCCGCCCCGGGCCCGTCGCAGGCCGTGTCACCAGCGTTCCGCGCCGGCCGACCGGTTGTCGGCACAGATTACCGACTGAGCGGTCCGTACGTGCACGGCAACCTCGCCGTCTACCTCATTCATGCCGACCGCCGCGACGAACGCGAGTTCATCACGCTTGACGAGGGACTGAAGGCGGGCAGCGTACGCGTACGCGAGCAGGACAACGAGCGCGTCCAGGCGCTGCAGCTCGAGAATCGCAGCGCCAAGCCTCTCTTCGTGCAGGACGGTGACCGCGTCATCGGCGGCAAGCAGGACCGTATCATCGGTTCGAGCTTTGTCGTTCCGTCGGGGGACGAGCCGGTTCCAGTCCCGAGCTTCTGCGTGGAATCGGGGCGATGGAACCACCAGTCGTTGCCGCCCGACCCGGTCTCGGGCCTGGAGCTGTCGCGTGGCTCCTTCTACTCCGGCGCCAACATCGCCCCCGCGCCGAAATCGGTGCGCCTGGCGGCGAAGTATGGAAAGGACCAACAAGGCGTCTGGCGGGCGGTGGAGCGGACCAAGGCTTCAAGCCTCGGACATCTCGGCACGGCGAATTCGAACTCGAGTCTCAATGAGACGATGGAAGACGCCAAGGTGAAGAAGCTCTGCGATGACTACGCCGCGGCGCTCGGCGACGCCGCCGCGAAATATGCCGACGCGCTGGGCGTCGCGTTTGCGATCGACGGCGTTGTCGAGGAAATCGACATCTATCCGGGTCACGCGCTCCTGGTGAAGCTGTATCCGCGGCTCGTCCAGTCGTTCGCGCTCGTCGCGGCCTTCGTGAAGCAGTCGAAGCCCGTGCCGTCGAGCGACGACGTGGCAAAGCTGCTGCTCGCCGACGGCTCTAGCCCGCGGCGCGAGAGGATCAACGAAGCGAACGAACTGTCGATCATCGATTCGCCCGACGTCGTGAGGTTTGTGACGCACTACGAGGGACGCGTCGTGCACGCACAGTGGCTGAAGAAGGAAGAGGAGGAGAAGTAGCGGGGCTCAATCGCTCAGTGAGATTTCGGATGACCCCAGCACACTCCCGCCGTCGTTCCACGCGAATGCGCGCACCACGTACTTGCCGGACGGGGTACCGGCCGGCAGCGCGAACTCGACCTCAAACGTGCCGTCGCGGACCGCCACCTCCGCGCGCGCGATCGACTTGTCGTTCGCGGCCGTGTAGCGCTCCAGCAACTTCGCAAAGAGATTCGGATCGTTCGCCGGGATCTTCGGCGGCGGCCGCAGGAATTTGTCCCGCGCGCAATCGATCGACACAATGGCGCGACCGTCCTTGATCGCCGTCTTCCCGCGCACCGTCGTTCCCTTCGCGTCGAGCTCGATCCCATCGGCCGGCCGGCGCAGCGCGAGCGCGGGATCGCCCAGAAGGTTGTAGTGCATCACGACGTCCTTCCGCATGGGCTCGAGATTGTCGGCTCCCATCACGGTCGCCGCGACGCGATCGGCGAGCTTGCGGAACGACGAATCGTCCTTCCCGAGCGTCTTCTCCTTCGCCGCGAAAAGCGCCTCGCCGACCGTCCCCTTCTGCCGCAGCGCGGAATCGACGAGCTCGCGCCCGACGATGGCGTTTCCGTACGGTTGCGTGATTCGCGAACCGCCGATAAACGCGACCGGCCCCGTCGCGCTCTTCATGAGCGACTCGCCGATGCAGTCGCCGGTCGGCGCGTCGAACTCGCCGGTGTTGCACGCGATCACGACCATCACGGTCGCGCGATCGCGGATGCGCACCGACTTGACGTGCTCCTCCTCGATGATCGCGTACGCGTCGTCCTTGAACTGGATGCGATCGAACCCCGTGCGATGGCCGTGCCCTACGTAGACGAAGAACAGCGGCCCTTCGTTGAGCATGCGCACCGTGTTCTCGTTGAACCGCGCCGGATGCGGGCAGTACGGCGACGTCGCCTTCGCGTACGC
>CAYXVY010000092.1:0-15504 GCA_964468745.1 uncultured Planctomycetales bacterium
CTACTGGTTCGTAGCCAGTCACTCTATCCAATTGAGCTACGCCCGCACGCGCCAGCGAAGACGCCGCCCCTTGCGGAGCGCAGCGATAGTTTAGTAATCGCGAGTCCGATTGCAATAACCAGCTAGGGCGCCGCGCGTTCGAACCGTTCCAACGAATACGCCACGAAGCCGGCGAGCGTGAAGCGCACGAGCCCCAACCCGGGGGCGTACCACTCGTGATCGACGGTCTTGCGCCCCCTCGACCGCTCCACATGCGTGACCCGCAGCTTCGAACAGCGCACGCGCTTCCCCAGCACGTCGATCTCCTCCGAGGCGAGCACTTCGCAGTCCGCCCGATCCTCCCCCGGCGCGTCGATCGTCCAGCGATCCCCCTCGCGCATGGGAAACCGCATCAGCAGATGCTCGCGACCCTCGACGCACCCGACCACCCCGTCCTTCGTTCGCCGCATCATCAGCGTCTTCTTGCGGACCTTGAAATCAAACTTCATCTCGACATACGCACCGTCCGCCCGCGAAACGTGCCGCGTCCCGGGAGCGATCCCCGCCGCGCGATACGTCCATCGCATGCCGACGTCCAGCGGGTAGTCGTCGCTCACCGGGGCCGACGACGGCAGCACGACGTGCACCCCGAACGCCAGCACGACGAACAGCCCGATGCCGAACGCCCGCCTCACCGCTTCACACCGGAAATGATGTAGATCATCCCGTAGTGACAGAACGTCACGCGCAGGTCGCCGAAGTGCGGCTCCATCGCGCGAACCGTCGCGCGCCGCAGGTCCGGCCAGCCGCGACTCAGCATTCCGCGCAGCATGAACCCCGGCCCGACGTACCAGCCGGGAGGGAGATTGTCGTCCACCACGACAATGCGACCCCCGGGCTTCAACGCTCGCGCGATCGGCTCGACGATGTGCTCGTCGAGCAGCGTGCTGATCACATAAGTGGAGAGGACAGCGTCGAACGAGGCCGGCTTGAAGACGGTCTGCGCCGCCGTCGCCTGCACGCGATGCGATGTCCCCGTCACCTGCGCGATCATGCCGCGACACGCATCGGTTCCGACGAGCATCCCCGTCGGCCCGACCTCGCGCGAGATCCATCGGAAATTAAGCCCGGTGCCACACCCGACGTCGAGCACGCGATCGCCCGCTTTCAGCCGCAAGGCCGCGACGGCGCGGCGCCGGTACTCGCTGTCGCCACCGAAGGACAGCAGCCGAACCACGGCGTCGTACCACGGGGCCCGCCCGTCGTAGGCCTTTCGCACCGCTTCGGGGATCACTCCGCCAGCATACTTTGTGACCTCCGCTGGCACACCCCGGCATACCATGAATTCCGATGCGCATCGTGACCGGCCCGTTCCATCCGTCGCTCGAAGGCGCGCTCCTGGCCGATCTGGGTGCGATCAAGAAGCGCGATCCGCTCGCACCCGTCACGATCGTCGCGCCGTCCGCGCGACTGGCGCGACACCTGGCGGCCGCAGTCGCAAAGCACTTCCCCTCCGGCGTTGCCGCGGTGCGATTCCACAATCTCACGTCGTTCGCGCGGTCCATCGACGACGAGTTCCCCGCCGACGAACGCCTCATCGACGACGATTTCCTCCTCGAGCGCCTCATCGTCGAAATCATCGCGCGCGACTTCCGCGATCGCCCGTACCTCCAGCGAGCGCTCCGCATCCCCGGCACCGCGCGGGCTTTGCTCGGCGCGCTGCAGGAATTGCGCGAAGGGGTTGTGGACCCCGCCGACGCGCTCGACGCGATGAAGGAACGCGAGATCGGAGCCGGCGAGGACAGCGTGAAGCTCGGAGAACTTCTCTCGCTTCACTATCTCTTCGCGAAGGAACTGAGGGATCGGAAGTGGCGCGACCGCGCCGACCTGATCGTCCGCGCCGCGGAACTTGTGCCAAAGTCGAGGATCGTCGCGTCCCAGAAGGCCATTCTCTACTACGGCGCGTACGAGCTCGTGCAGGCCCAGCTCGACGTGCTGAAAGCCGTGGGCCGCGCGGCCGACGTCACGATCTACATGCCCTACACCGACTCGCCCGAGTACGCCTACGCGTACGACTTCACCACGACCGTCATCAGCGGCGATCGCGTCAAGCTCGCCCGCATGCCCTCCGCTCCCGCACGACGCGTCCTCTCCGCCTCGGGCGCGCGCGATGAAGCCTGGGCGGCCGCGAAGGAAGTTCTCCGGCTTCACGATCTCGGAATCGCGTTCCACGAGATCGGCGTGATCGCGCGCACGCTCGAACCGTACGCGGACGCCGTCGAGACCCTCTTCCCCGAGAACCAGATCCCGTTCGTCTCCAGCGCGCACGTGCGCGACTCCGTCGATCGCGCGATCTCGCTGATCACCGTCGCGGACGACGATTTTCCGCGCGACGTCGTCCTGCGCCTCATCGAGGGGGACGATCTCTCGTCGTGGGACCTCGTCACGCGCGACCTCGGCATCGGTCACGGCCGCGCGACTTGGGAACGTCGCCTCTACCCGCAGGCCGGCAAGGAGCGCTCCATCAAGCGCGGCGGTCGCGACGAGCAGGCCGGCGTCCTTGTCTCGGCGAAGTCGATGACGGACCTCGCGAATGCGGTCCGGTCGCTGCTCGCACGGACGACGGGGCCCGAAACGGGAAGCTGGTCGGAGCATTCGGCGTGGGCGCGCGGGCTCATCGGCGATCGCCCCGAGCTCCAGACGCTGGCGGACCTCGACGGCATCACGCCTGCTCCGTCGGGCCGCGAGTTCCGCGTCACCTTGCGCGACCGCTTGCGCCGGGCCACGCGCCGGATCGGCGGCGACAACATCCGCGGCGTCCAGATGCTCGACGCGATGAGCGCGCGCGGCATCGGCTTCCGCGCCGTGATCCTCCTCGGCCTGAACGAACGCATCTGGCCCCGGGTGATACGAGAGGACGGCTTCCTCACCGACGGCGTGCGATCGCAAATGACCCACCGTCTCGGCAACCGCCTTACGACGAAGTCCGCGGGGTACGAGGAGGAGCGCCTGCTGTTCGAACTGGCGACGTCGTGCGCCACGGATGAGCTCGTGCTCGTGTGGCAGCGCTCCGACGAGGAGGGCCGCGTGCAGGTGCGGTCGTCGTTCCTCGCGGAGGCGGGGGAGCAGGTCCCGCGTCGCCCCGGCGCCAAGTTCGAATGGACCTCCGCGCTCACACCGAAAGAGCTCTCCGTGCGGGCCACGCTGCGCGCGCCCGCGCCCGCCATACCGAAAGCGTTCGGGTGGGACGTCGCGTCGTGGAACGCGTCCTTCGAATTCCAGGACGCGATCGAGAACGACCGCAAGGCGGGGATCCGCGACGGCATCGTCGGCCCGCCGACGGCGTGGTGGGCGAAGATCTCCGCGCGCGGCTTCTCCCCTACGTCGATTGAGTCGTTCGCCCGCTGCCCCTTCCAGTTCTTCGCGTCGCGGCTCCTGCGACTCGCGCAGCTCGACGAGCCGGAGACAGAAGGCGAAATCGACAACATGCAGGCGGGCGCGTTCTATCACCGCGTCCTCGAGCTCTTCTACAAGCGGCATCGCGGGGAGCGCGCGCGGCTCGACGCGGGCTTCACGGAAGCCGTCCGCGAGTTCGAGGAGGAGCACGGCGTCCGCTATCCGCTCGCGTGGGAGGCGGCGCAGAGCCGCATGCGCGCCGTGATCGACGCCTTCCTCGCAAAGGACCTCGCGCGCGACGACGGCTTCGTCCCGACATATTTCGAGCAGGAGCTCGCGGGCACCCTCGGCTTCCCAGTCGGCCGGCACGGTGACGTGCGCTTCCTCGGGTACGCCGACCGCATCGACGTCCGCGCGGACGGCGCCTTCCGCGTCATCGATTACAAGAAGTCCGGCGGCAGCTACCAGGGATCAGTCGCCAACCGGGCTCTCCAGGGGAAACTCCTCCAGCCGCCCGTGTACTTCCTGCTCGCGGAGCGACTGCTGCGCGACGCGGGACGCAAGCCGCTCGTGGCTGCGTCGTCGTCGGGATACGCATTCCTCGAGGAGCACCTCGAGCCGGACGCGGCGACCGAAGCCGGAATTCGAGGCGACTTCTGGGAGCAGCGCGACACGTTCGCGCAGTCGTTGGCCGGGCACCTCGACGCGATTGCGGACGGCAGGTTTCTCGTCGACCCCGGCAACCACTGTCGGTATTGCGACATCGCGACCGCGTGCCGGAAGTCGCACGCCCCGACGCGCTGGCGCGCCGATCGAGCGCGGGAGGACAAGCGATGAGCCCCGTCCCCGGCGATCGAGACGTCCGTGCGCGCGCCATCGAGGCGACGTCCAACGTCGTCGTGACGGCCGGGGCCGGCACGGGCAAGACGACGCTGCTCGTCGACACGGTGCTGCACCGCATCCTCGAGCGCGGGGTCGACGTGCGCCGCATCCTGATGCTCACCTTCACCGAGAAGGCGGCCAACGAGATGCGCGTGCGCGTGCGCGAAGCGCTCGAGAAGCGCGAACGTACGGATCGGGTGACGGCGGCGCTCGCGTCGCTCGACCGCGCGCGCATCGGCACGATCCACGGCTTCTGCACGGACGTCCTGCGCGAGTTCCCCGTCGAAGCGGGGGTCGATCCGCACTTCCAGCCCGACAAGGGGTCGCACGCGGACGAGATCTTCGAGCGCGAGTGGGAACAATGGCTGGCAACCGAGCTGCGCACCGACGCGCCGAGGCGCGATGCGTGGCTGCGCGTGCTGAAGGAGACGCGACTCGACGAATTGCACGACGTGGCGCGCCAGCTCTGCTCGTTCCGCGTGCCGGATTCCGCGCTGGGCGGGACGGAACAACGCGGGCGCGACGAATTGAAGGGCGTCCGCGAGGCCGTCGCGGCCCGCGTGAAAGAAGTCGCGGCGCGCTGCTCGGAGGCAAACCGTCTCGTCGACCAGATGCTTGCCCTCGCGAGTTTCCTGAAGTCGGGGGGGGACGCGGGCTTCCTGCAGGCGAAGCTGAGCGAACAGAAGAAGGGGTGGGGCGACGCATTCCCCGTCGCGGCGCAGACCGCGTCCGTCGCCCAGAAACTCGCCCGCGACATCGCGGAGATGGACGAGCCCCGCGTCTCGGAAACTGTTTCGCTGCTGTCCGCCTTCGCGCGCTCCTTCCGCGACACGTTCACGGCCGAGGGATTCGTTTCGTTCGACGGTCTCCTCACGCTCGCACATCGCGTGCTGACATCACTCGAGTTCCCCGGCATCCGCGCCCGGCTGCGCGAGCGATTCGAGACGATTCTCGTCGACGAGTTCCAGGACACCGATCCCGTGCAGTGCGAGATCATCGACGCGCTCGCGCGGGACGCACGGAAGGAGCTGACCCCGGGGCGACTCTTCATCGTCGGCGATCCGAAACAGTCGATTTACTCCTTCCGCGGCGCGGACATCGTCGCGTACACGCGCGTCAAGCGCGCGATGATCGCCGCGGGCGCGCCGGAACTCGTGCTGCGCACGAATTTCCGCAGCCACGCCGGCATCCTCGACGTCGTCAACGGCGTTTTCGAGAACGTCATCCGCGAGCGCGAGGACCTCCAGCCGCCGTACGAGGCGATCGATCCGGCCACCGACCGCAAGACGCCGCCCGGCCCAACTGTGGAACTGGCCCTCATAGAGAAGGAGGAAGGCGAGCTGAGCGCGGAGGAGTCGCGGATCGCGGAAGCGGAGTACATCGCGAAGTGGATCCGGTCGAACGCGCTGCGGCCGCGCGACGTGGCCATCCTCTTTCGGGCGCTCTCGGACGCGCACATCTATCTCGATGCGCTCCGCGAGCACGGAATCCAATACGTCGTGGAGGGGGAGAAGTTCTTCTACGGATCGCAGGAGATCGTGTCGTTCTACAATCTTCTCGCGGCGGTCGCCGACCCGAACGACGGGATCGCTCTGGTCGGAGTGCTGCGCTCCCCGGTGGGGGCGTGCGACGATCGATTGATTCTCGACCTTCGCGAAGAGGGGGCGCTCGACTGGCGCCGCACGCCGCGCGACCCGCGCGTGAAGCAACTCTACCGGGAGCTGGGCCGGCTGCATGCGCTGTCGAAATCGCTCCGGCCCGCGCAGCTCGTCGACGAGATCCTGTCGTCGACCTTCGTCCTCGAGCTGGCGGCGGCGGGGTTCACGGGGGAGCAGGCGGTCGCAAACCTCCTCAAGCTGCGCGCCAAGGCCCGCGAGCAGGAGGCGCCGGGGCTCGGGCCGCTCCTGCGATCGATGCGCGAGGCGATCCGCGAACTCGAGGAGGAGGGCGAGAGCCCGCTGGCCGACGAGACGCTCGACGCCGTGCGCGTGATGTCGATTCATAAAGCGAAGGGACTCGAGTTCCCGGTCGTCGTTCTGCCGGACCTGCACCGACAGGCGAGCGGCGGGCACGAGAAGCCCGTCGTGCGGTACGACTGGACGTCGAAGACGCTCGGCGTGCGGCTGGGCGGTCGGCCGGACGCGGGATCGGTCGCGCTCGAGTACGGGGCGCGCGAGCGGGAGAGCGAGGAGTCGAAGCGGCTGCCGTACGTGGCGCTGACCCGTCCGAAGGAGCGCCTGCTCCTGCTCGGCAAAGTGAAGCCGGCCCGCTCGTCGATGCAGGCACTGCTGGCGGAGGCGATCCGCACCTCGAGCGGTGACGACGTCGATCTCGTCGAGACCGTGGCGCGCGCGGGCCGGGGTCGCATCGCCGTGAAGCATGTGACGTGGAGCGAGCCGTCGCGCGGCGAACGCCGGGAGAAACGCAAGCAGGTCAAGGCGGACGATCTCAAGGGACGCGCGAAGGCCTGGAAGAAGCGAGTGGACGAGTGCGCGGCCGCCTTGGAGACTCCGGTTTTCGTGCGCCCGTCGCAGCTCAACGAACATCGGGCGATCGCGGCGTCGGAAGACAACGAACGCAGGGAGTCCGCCATCGCGACGGGGACCGCGTGCCATCGCGCGCTCGAGACGTGCGACTTCAAGAAGCCGCGCTTCGACGCGGTGAGCGGCGAGGCGCGCGAGATCCTCGATTCTTTCGCGAAGTCGAAGGGGTGGAACGAACTCGCGAAGGCGGAGATCGTCGCGCGCGAGCTGCCCTTCCTGATGGAGCGCGACGGCGGGATCCTCAACGGCGCGATCGACGTCGTCTACCGCATCGGGAAGAAGCTCTGGGTGGGCGACTACAAGACGGACCGTGCGGAGCGTCCGGAGGATCACGCGGAGCAGGGGCGCGCGTACGTGGAGGCAGTCGCGCGGATCCTCGGCGAGAAGCCGGCCGGCTTCAAACTGATCTACTTGAGGACCGGCAGAATCGTCACGCTGTAAGCGAGCGACACATGGAAATAAAGTGCACGCGCGGGCGTTCCGGAACTAACACCGAGAGAACAGAGCAAACCGAGAATACTTCCGGTGGGACTTGCGGCGCGGCCCGGTCGCTGCGGAGACACGAAGGTCTGCCGTTTCTCGCACGGTGCACTGCACGTCCCCATCCATAGCCTGCTCGGTTTCCTCGGATAACTCGGTGTTGCCCTCGTGTCGACTCCGCGACCTCTGAGTTTTCCCCCAACCCGTCGCTTTCTCACGCTGTAACCCCGGGCCCCAGCGTCTGTACAGATAGGAAGATGCGGACGATCATGCTGGTCCTGACCCTCGCGGCCGGCGCGGCGGCGGACGTGTCACCGAAACGCGCGAAGCCGCTTCCCGTGGAGACCCTCGGGAACGCGTTCGTGCGCCTCGGGGATGGCGTGGACGCGGGCCTCACGGTCAGCCTCTGGCGCAATTCCACCCTGGAACGCGACGAGACGTGGCACCAAGCGGAGGGCGGCGACTGGTTCCTCAAGTCGCGCGACGGGCTGTATCTGCTGACGGAGTGCGTCGACGGCGGCTATCGCACGGTTCCGAAGACGCACCTGGTGCTTCGCGACGGCACGTGGACGCGCATCACGACGCGCTGATCATGGCAGCTTCAGCCCCAGCGTGAACTGCTTCCACTCCTCTTCCATCCGGGCGAGGTCGGCCTTTCCGAACGCACTGTCGTAGGCCGCCATCATGTCCTCGTCCTTCATCAGCGTGTTGAAGTACGTCTGGAAGTACTTTGCGTACTTGCCGTTCTCGAAGTGCCAGAAGAAGTAGACCATCGCCCACGCCTGCGCGTAGTTCATGCTCATCGTCTTCGGGTCGTACATCTCGCGCTGCGTCATGCGCATGAGTTTCGACCACGGCTGCGTGGTGCTCCCCTTGATCCCGGCCTGGATGAGGTTGAGGCGCCACGAGCTCGGGCGCATGTCCATCTGCTTCGACTTCTCGTTGTACGTCGCGGCCCCGAAGTAGTCGCCGTGTCCCTCGTTGAACCACTGCGGCGCGTGGTCGAGGTAGAACGCGAGGAACGCGTGGAACGTCTCGTGGTAGAGCACCACGAGCGTGTCCGTGTCCTTCGGCTGCTTGTAGAAGACGAGTTTCTTCGTCAGGTCCTGGTAATAGCCGGCGGACGACGGCGGCGAGCCGTAGTCGAGGAACTCCTTGCGGTCCTTGAAGACGAAGCAGCGGTGCTTCTCCTTCTTCTGCTGCTTCGGGAAGATCGACTCGTACTTCGCGTAGATCAGCTCGAGGTGGCGGGCGATCCACTCGGTGTACTTGTCGTCGACGTTCGTGCGGACGACGAAGTGCGCCGTCTCCTTCTTGAACTCCTTCGCGAATTTTGGGCCCTCGACCTCCTTGTCGACGAGTTCCTTCAGTCCCTTCGCGAAGTCGTCCTTCGGCGCGATCTCGAGCGCCTTGTTCACGCATTTCTGCGCGTTGATGAAGTCGCTCTTGCGCATGAGAGCCATGCCCTTGTTGCGGATGGCCTCCATGTAGTCGGCCTTGAGGGCGATGGCGCGGTCGTAGACGGTGATGGCGGTGTCGTAGCTCTTGAGCCACGCCCACGTGTCGGCGAGTTCCAGCATCGCCTCGTGGAATTTCGGATTGAGCTCGAGGCATCGCTCGAGCTTGCGTTTCGCCTCCTTGAAGTCCTCGGTGTGCTGGTAGGCGATGCCGAGGTGATAGGCGGCCAGGATGAACGGCTTCCCCGCGAGCGATTCCGCCTTCTTGAAGTGCTCGACGGCCTTGTCGAGGAGCCCACGGTCCTTGTATTCCTTCTTGTACTCCTCGAGGAGATCCCAGCCCTTCTTGTCGGCCTCGACAGCGGCGGCGGGGATGTCGGCCGCAGGCTTGAGGTTGGGCGACTCGTCGGGCGGCTTCGGGGCATCCTGCGCGGGCGGGTCTTTCGGCTTGTCGTCCTGCGCGCCGGCCCAAGGGACGAGGAAGAACGCGAGCGCGAGCGAGAGCAGGAACCGTGTCATGTCGCCATCCCCTTCGTTTGACTACCTAACACGCCTCGCGACACCGCCGGGTATTCCACTCCGCGATGCCGGATTGAAATCAAAAAAAAATGCCGCGCACCCCTCGTCGACCTGCCGAACGACGTCCCGCTGCGAGTCGCCGGCTCCCCTCACGCGGCCCACGGCACATGTAGGTGGCGGCTACCGTTGCTACCTTCCGGTCCTGGCGGGGTTCACCACACCCAGCATTGCATGGGGCATGAAGTTCAACACCACGTGCCCGTGCGCTGGCGCCGCTGACCGGCCTCGTGAGAGGCGTTCGACCCTGCTGAAGCGGGTTGCAGGCACCGCCCCTTGCGGGACGGCGAGGGCACCGCTATCTCCCCATCTAGCGCGGCGGGGAGATTCTATCGGCGGCATGCGCGCGTGGAAAGGATGTTTTCCGCTGTCTTGTCATCAAATGCCCACGGGACGCCACCTCGCGCCAAGGGACAGTCCCGTCCACACCGGGATGCGATCGACGGTCTTTAATCCGCACGAAGGCATCGGCAACGCTTCCCCCCCTTGCAGGATGGGATAATGCGGGCCCGGATGGAGCCCAAAATCTCTGAAAAACCTCATAACGGTCACTCGACGCGCCAAGTGACCGTTATTAGATTTCTCAGATGTCACCAGGCCGTCCATGAGTCCTTCTTGAGATCTGAAAGCGGACGCCTGACGCCATGGATGACCGTTCTGAGATCCGCCGGGTTCCATTCGTCCGGCGGCACCGCGACGGAACGCGAAAATTGACAGGATTCGCCCCTCGAAATTCGCCGCATTTTCGGGAACCCCCGTCAGCCCGCCTGCGTCAAAGCGTCGAGCGCTATATGAGGAGAAGATTCATGAAGAGCATCGTTGGAATCGTCGTCATGCTGGCCGTCGCCGGCTCCGCGTGGGCCCAGGGAGCGCCCAACGCATCGCCCCAGGAAGGCAAGAAAGGCGGCGGCTGCCGCAAGGACCGTCGCGAAGGGTCCTGTTGAGAAGGCGGCAAGAACCCCAAGCCCTGGCAGGGCTTGGACAAGGGCGTCAAGTGGGAGAAATCCCTCGACGCCGCCAAGGAGCGCGCCAAGAAGGAAGGCAAGCCGATCATGCTCTACCAGCTGGTCGGCGACCTCGACAAGGAGGGGTGCTGAGCGGCGGGCGACCTCCTGAGAACCGTGACGTTCTTGGACAAGAAGGTGGCCGAGATGGCCAACGCCAACTTCATCAGCGCCTGGTACAACCGCGGCGTCGGCTTCCACAACGAGGACTACTCGACGGAGAACTGGATCTTCAACAGCGCGATGGAAGCGTACACGACGAAGAATATTGCGACGTTCTTCCTGACTCCCGACGGCAAGGTCTTCCACTACGTCGCCGGCTACTACTCGCCCGACGTGTTCCTCTCGTACCTGCAGGTCGCCCTCCAGGTCCGGCAGGCCGCGTTCGACGAGAAGATGCAGCTCAAGGCCTCGGGCATGGAGGCGCTGCGCAACGTCCACGGCGAGGTCGTGAAGATCATCAGCGAGACGGAAAAGAAGATCGGCACGCTCATCAAGGAGAAGGACGGCTGGAAGAAGTGCCTGGCCGACTACCAGACGTACTCGTACCGCAACGTCGAGCACAAGCACACCCAGAATTGCGCGAACAACCTGCACGAGGGGTACCGCTACCTCACGATCCTCCACAAGCACTGGAGTGAGGTGAAGGAGCTGCCCGACCTCGAGAAGGTGCGCTACACCTACCTGTGGGGGAATCCCTTCACGGAGGAAAACCCCAACTCGAAGCCGATCGGCGGCGGCCGTGGCGACGGGATGGAGGGACGTCCCTCCGTCGCAGGCAAGTGCGGCTGCGATTAATCCACCGGAATCACGAATCCCCGCCTCGCGATATCGCGCAGGCGGGGATTTTCTTTTAGCAACGCCGCCGTCTCCATCGACTATCTCGATGGAGGTGGCCCATGACGTTGATGACCGCGCTGATCCTGATGTGCGCCCAGGCCGACTGGGCGGAGTACGGTAAAGGGGTGAAATGGGAGGCGACCCTCGACGCCGCGAAGAAGCGCGCGTCGAAGGAGAAGAAGCCGATCCTCTTCCACCAGCTCGCCGGGGATATGAACAAGGAAGGATGCTGAGCGGCGGGCGACGTGCTGAGAACCGTGACGTTCTCCAACCCGAAGGTCGCCGAGTTCATCAACGCCAACTTCGTTTGCGCCTGGCATAACCGCGCGCCCGGCTTCAAGAACGACGATCCCCAGGCGGAACAGTCCATCTTCCAGCAGTCGACCGAGGCCTACACCACGAAGAACATCTGCACGTTCTTCATGAGTCCCGACGGGCACGTCTTCCATTACGTCGCGGGGTACCTGTCGCCGAGCCTCTTCCTCAAGGAGGCCGCGCTGGCGCTCGACATCCGCACGGGCGCGTTCGACGAATCGATGAGGATGAAGGAGGACGGTCCTGCGAAGGCACGCGCCGTGCACGCGGCGCAGCTGGCCGCGATTCGGGAGCCGGAGTTCACCGGCTCCGGCACGCTCGTCTATCGCTCCCTCAAGCACGAGCACGGAAAGGACTGCGGCAAGTCGCTCTGGGAGTATCACGCGTACATGAGAGGTCTGCGCAAGTACTGGAGCGAGGCGAAGGACTTCCCGATGCTCGAGGCGGTGCGCTACTCCTACATCTACGGCAACGACTTCACGGAAGAGTCGGAAGGGGCCACTCCGATCAACGGCCGCAGCACCTCCCCGGTCGGCTGACGCTGAAACGTCCGCCTTCGTTGAAGGCGCAGCATTATCCCCCCCCTCCGCCGGCGTCAAACCCGGCGGAGGTGCCCGCATGAAGTACGTCGCCGTCGCGCTGCTGCTGCTGGGATCGATGGCCCACGCCCAGGAGAAGAAGGATTGGGACGGCTACAACAAGGGCATCACCTGGGAGAAGTCGCTCGACGACGCGAAACAGAAGGCGGCCGAATCGAAGAAGCCGATCCTAGTCCATCAGCTCGTCGGCGACCTCGACAAGGTCGGGTGCTGAGCGGCCGGCGACGTGATGAGAACCGTGACGTTCTCGGACGTACATGTCGCGGAAGCCGTGAACACCAACTTCGTCGCGGCGTGGATCAACCGCGACCCAACGTTCACCGATGACGACACTACCACCGAGAAACGGATCTTCGAGCACGTCGCCGAGGGATTCGCGACGAAGAACATCTGCACCTTCTTCCTCACGTCGGAGGGCAGGGTCTTCGGATACGTGGCCGGATACGTGGAACCGAACGTTTTCCTTTCCGAAGTCGACCTCGCGCTTCGCATCCACCGCAAGGCGTTCAACGCATCGCCGTCCGTCGCTGAAGAGGTGCTTGACGCCGTGACGAGGCTCCACTCCGAGCGAGCGCGGGAGTTCACGAGAGTTCTCGCGCTGGACGCGGACGAGCTGGTCCAGGGCTTCGTCTTCCCCGCGTACCGCGCGATCGAGCACAAGCACACCCAGCGATGCGCAAAGGTGCTCCGCGAAACCTACACGTATCTTGAGCGGCTGCACAACTACTGGAGTTCCATCAAGGAACTGCCCGACTTCGAGAGCGTGCGCTACAGCTACGAGTACGGCAGCGAATTCACCGAGGAGAGCTCGGAGGCGAAGAAAATCGAGCGACGACCGCCGGACTGGAAATCACGCGACAAATAGGAACTCGCGCCCCTCTACAAGACCCGCCTGCACGAGCGCGCGCCGGATGAGCGTCCTCGCCCCCCGCGAGCCGACCGCACCGAGCACGCTTCCCCGCCGACGCGCGAGCGCGTCCTCCGGCGACCGCACAGGGATCCGGTCGCGCAGCCGCCGCCCCACTTTGCGGGGATCGATGTCGATCGCCTGCTCTACCTCCACCCCTCCCGCCTCGAGCGCGCCGACCCACCAGCGGCCGATCGGCCCGGCGCCCCACACAGTCACCGGCGAACGCAGCGCGGGGTGGCCGAACACGTAGTGCCTCTTGATGTCGAAGTACGCCTCCTCGCGATACATGCGATGCGTGCGCGTCAGCCGGGTCGCGCGATCGCTCCACGTCAGCAGCACGCGCGGCACCTTCGCGAAGCGTGCCCCCGACCGCCACATCCGCATCCAGAGGTCGTAGTCCTCAGGCCAGTCGGCGGCCTGGTACCCGCCCGCGCGATCGTACGCCTCGCGGCGAAACATCACGCTCGGGTGCGCCAGCGGACTCTCGACAAAGAGATCGCGCACGATCTCATCGTGCGTAACGAGACTGTTCTGCCAGCGCACGTAGGTGCGCATCGCCTCCCCGGTCGTTCGAACGCGCGTCCCTACGACGTCCGCATCGACGCGAACCTGCGCCGCGAGCCGGTCGCGATGCGCCACGTCGTCCGCGTCCATTCGCGCCACGAGCGTCGCGTCGGACGCAGCCGCACACGCGCGAAGCGCCGCGACGATTCCGCCGTGCGCCCGTCGCATCACGGGATGACCGTGATTCTCAACGATCTCGGCCGAGTCGTCCGTCGAGCCGTCGTCTACCGCCACCAGGCGCCAGTCGCGAAACGTCTGCCGCTTGAGCGACGCGAGAGCGCGCGGAAGCGTCGCTGCCGCGTTTCGGATCGGCATCCACACGTCGATGCAAGTCATGCAGAACGAGCGCCCGTCGGGCGCGTCTAATACTGTATAATGTCCGCCAGCAGGAGGATCCCGATGCGCGCGTTTGTCATCCCCCTTGCGGCGGTTCTCGCGACGACCGCCTTGGCGGACGTCTCGCCCCGCCGCGGCGGCGTCAACTACAAGGTCTTCACGGAGCTCACGACCTCCGACTGTGCCCGCGTGTGGTACATCGTGCCGGGCGCCAAGTACGTCGCCAACCAGTCCGGCAACGACATCGTCCTCACGGACAGCTCGTCGGGCCTCGAAGTCGCCAAGCTCTCCGGACATGGCGGCGGAATCCACGACGGCGGATTCAGCGCCAACGGCAAAGTCATGGTCACGGCCGGCAACGACGCCACCGTGAAGATCTGGGATCTCGTGGCGATGAAGGAGATCCGCAGCATCGATCCCTTCGGCGGCTATTCCTGATCGGTTGCGCTCACCGGCGACGGGAAGCTGGTGGCTGCCGGCGGCAGCACCGAGGGAACGATCAAGGTGTACAACGTCTCGACGGGCGAGCTCGTGAAGTCGATCGACTCGGGCGGCGGCGCCGTCTACTCGATGGACTTTTCCGCGGACGGGAAGACGGTGTTCGGCTCGTGCGCCGACAATTCGCTTCGCGCGTTCGACGTTGCGACCGGAGGGGCGACGGTCATCGACCATCAGACCGGCTGGGGCTATCACACGTGGGACGTGAGCCGCGACGGAAAGTACGTCGCGGGTCCCGGCAAGGGCGGCATCGTCGTGTGGGATCAGAAGACCTACACGCAGGTGCGCGTGCTCCAGGGCAATACGGGTGGCAGCACGTTCGTCGCGTTCAGCCCCGACAGCAAGACGCTCGCGTCGACCGGCGCCGACGGCGTCGTGCGGCTGTGGAGCGTCACCACGGGCGAACTCGTATCGACGCCGGGCGACAAGCTCGGCGGCGGAACGCGGCTGCGCTTCAGCGAGGACGGGCGGCGGCTCGCGGTGTGGGGCCAGGACCGCAAGGTCCACATCTACGGGCCGAGCAAGGACGGCCGCGCGCAGCCCAAGATACCCGTCGACGGACCGGCGCGCGATCCGGGGATTGTACCCGATGAGGAAGATTAGCTCGTTCGCGCTCGCCGCGATGTTCGCGCTCCCCGCTCTCGCGGATGTCTCGCCCCCGCGCCCCGGGTTCGGCTCGCATTCGCTCGGCGTCTCGCGTCCCATCGACTCGCACCGCGGCGCCGTGCGCGCGATCCGCTTCTCGTCCGACGGGAAGACGTACGCCACCCTCGGCCAGGATCAGACGCTCAAGCTCTGGTCGACAGGCTCAGACAAGCCGGCCGCCGCGATCGCCGGCACGTTTCGCCCGGAATCGCTCTGGCTCTCCGGTGACGCCCGCACGATCATCGCGCAGGAAGGCCAGAACATCGTGGCGATCGACGCGGCGTCGCAGGAGCGAGGCACGCCGATCCAGAACGTGATGGGCCGAGGCTTCGCGGTGAGCCCCGACGGGAAGCGCGTGGTCACAATGACGCGGGTTGCGAACGTCACCGTCTACGACGCCAAGGATGGCACCGAGATCGTGACGCTGCAGGGTCCACGCCGCGTGCCGCGCAGCCTTGCGTGGACGAGCGACGGCAGCCG
>CAYXVY010000093.1:0-18433 GCA_964468745.1 uncultured Planctomycetales bacterium
CCGCCTTCACCGGCGGCTCGCGCTTAGCGTTGAGGGCCGCCGCGACCGGCTTGAGGAGCGCGGCGATGTCCGCGTCGAGCTTCGTCCTCCATTCCCCGTCCGTGTTGCGCCCGTCCGTCACATACCTGACGGTGCGATCGAGGATGGCGGGGACGATTACGTCCTTCGCGCGCGCGACGGCCTTGCGGATGGCGGCAATCCGCAGGCGAAGATCGGGATCCGGCCCGGCGACGTCGAGAAACGGCAGCACCATCTCCCCTGACTCGATGAGATCCGACTGCCCGGCTTCGCGGATCCCCAGATCCTCGTCCGACAGCGCCTCCACCCATCGCTTCAACTGCGCCTCGGAGGGCTGGTCCTGCAGGACGAGGATCAGCGCGATCGCGGTGACGAACGGACTCATACTGAGTAGACGCCGCAAAAAGCCGGCGCTTTCCGTCCATGTCGCGCCGCGCGCCGAATCATGCGTGACGAGCTGGAAAGCCGGCGGAGCAAGGTAGGTGCGCACCTTGCCTCCGGCTTACGGCAAGCGGAAGCGGCACGTCTTCAAGCGTGGCGTGCTGCGGCTTGCGAATCTTCTGGGCCAAAATGAAAAAGGCGCCCACGTTTCCGAGGTCCCCGATCAGCGGACCGTGAGGCGCCAAAGCGAGGTCCGCTCCGCCGCACGCGCGGCGTGGAGCGGGTCGTCGGTGTCTGAGACGCGGGGATGGTCCGGCCGGACTTCCGTCCTGTCCGCAACCTGCAGGCCCGCCTTCTCGAAGGCCGCGAGCAGTTCGGCCCGCGGCCGCAGTCCCAGATGCTCGGCGAGATCCGAGAGAACAAGCCAGCCTTCGCCCCCCGGGTCCAGATGTGCGGCGAGCCCGTCGAGAAAACCGCGCAGCATGCGGCTGTCCGGGTCGTAGATTGCGTGTTCGATGGGAGAGGTGGGCTGGGCCGGGAGCCAGGGCGGGTTGCAGAGCACGAGCGGAGCCCGGCCTTCGGGAAAGAGATCCGCCTCAAGAACCTTCACCTTGTCGGCCAGCCCCAGCCGCGCGAGATTTTCGCGGGCGCAGGCCACAGCGCGAGGGTCCCGATCGGTGGCCACGACGTGCGAGACACCGCGGCGGGCCAGCACCGCGGCCAGCACGCCGCTCCCTGTGCCTATATCGAAGGCCAGCGTCTTCGAATGCAGCGGCGCGTCAGCCACCAGCCCCACGTACTCGCCGCGAACCGGCGAGAATACGCCGTAGTGCGGATGGATGCGGCCTCCGAGCGCGGGGATATCGACGCCCTTCTTCCGCCATTCGTGCGCGCCCACGAGTCCCAGCAGTTCCCTCAGCGAGGCCACGGCGGGGCCGTCAGCCGGGCCGTAGGCCTCCGAGCACGCTTGCCGCATGTCGGGCGCCCGTCGCAAGCGGATGCCGTGGTCGTCCTCGAGCGACAACAGCAGCATTCCCAGCGTGCGTGAGCGCAGGGACTGGGCGTCGCGATGCAGATGGAACGCTTCGGCCGGTGACGAGGCCGGCCTGCGGGGCTTGCGGTCGGCGCGTCGCGCCATCGCCTGCAGCAACTGCCGCCCCTTGTGGAAGTCGCCCCGCCACAGCATCGCGGTGCCTGCGCAGGCCAGGCGATAGGCGGTGTCGGCGGTCATGCGTTCGTTGGCGATGACCACGCGCGCGGGCGGCGGCGCTCCTCGCTCCGAGCGCCAGCGTGCGGAACGGGCCTCGCCCGCCTCGGCCCACGTGACGACGGGGGACCCGCTCACGGCCGCGCCGTCCTCATGGGATAATGGTGATGTGGACATTGATACCGGCTGGCTGATCGTATCACTCCTGATCAGTTCCGTGGGAGTGGGACTCTTTCTCTACGGGAGGAAGCAGGCGCGCCTTCCGCACCTGGTGATCGGGATCGTGCTGGTGGGATACACATACTTCGTCCCGAGCCTGCTCGTGATGGTCCTCATCGGCGCAGGGCTCATCGTTGTGCTGTGGGTCCTCGTGAAGGCCGGCTACTGATGACCTGCTCCAATTGTTCTGGCCCAGCCGTGGCGGAAGTGGTCATCCCCAGAAACGGGAAAAGGGCGCTGCGACTCGAAGTCGTTGCGCCCCGATCCGGAAAAAATGGTAGCGGGGGCCGGTTCTGGCCAGGAAAAGCACGACTGGCCGCCCGTGGACGAGATCATCATCCCGTTCAGCAAAGAAGGCAATGCGCTCGTGCCCGAAAAATTCTAGCGCCCCTTTGCTCTTTGACATCGTGGAGATCGACGCGCTCCAATCGGCGCGGGGCTGGGGCCCCTGCCATTATCCCTTCATCCCTCTCCCTTTGCCCCACCCCACCTAACGGCATCGGCGAGGCGGTTTCACCACTGCGTCTCGTCGCGGCGGCAGGCAGGCTGCGGGCGCGGCGATCGACTGGCGGCTCGAGGATGCACCTGAGCCGCCCGGAGGCCCGGTCCTCGGGCTCCGCAAGAAAGCGGGATCGCGCGTGGTCCCGAGGGGACGCGTGGCGCGTGCACGTAACGGCGTCGGAGGACGCTGTTTCGTGGGCACGCGCCCGGGTTCGGCGGCACTTTCCCACCGAAAAAGCGCCGCTTTTCCGGAATCGCAAGATGCGGTTCCGCGCTGAACACCTAAATCGCGCGAGAAACGAAGGGTGCGTCGGGTGGTGCGACCGGAGTCGGTCTATCTCGAGAGGGGGGACCCAATGGGCTTGGCGGAGATGAAAAGCTCGCTACACGACCGGTTGTGGAACGCCCAGCAGCGTTGGTTTGCGCTGCGCGCTGGCGGCGCCACTAAGCATGAGCTGAAGCTCCGGGGCATCTGCGAGTGCGCGGACGCCAATCGCTACATCCGCAACGTGATCTTCACCGGCAGCACCAAGCGCGCCGTCGAGGAGACGCTCAAGTCGTTCGTCGAGTTCGCGAACGAGAAGTTCGGCGTCGGGCGACTGGAGGACCTCGGCCGGCAGGCGTTTCGTGCGTTCATCGAGGACGGGATCGCGCGCGGTCTGGCGGCCGAGCACGCTGGAGGCGCGCTGCTCGCATCTGGCGAAGCTGGGCGCGTTGATCGGTCGCAGCGAGGAGTTCTTCGCGCAGTCCCGCCGCTGGGCCGGCCGCATCCGCGAACTGGCGCGGGAGGGTGTGCTCCGTCAACCCGAGCGGCCGACGCCTTCACCCGAGGTCGTGAAGCGGGCCATCGAGATTCTGCGCTCGTGGGACAAGGAGCACACGGCGCGGACGGGTCAGCCGCGAGCCTACCACTTGGCGGCGCGCCTTCAGATGGAGACGGCCGGGCGCAGCGTCTCCGTCACGGAGCGTTTGACCCTGGGATGTCTCCGTGGAGACAACGCCGTCGAAATCATCGGCAAGGGAGGCCGAAGGGTCGTCTCAGTTATCTCCCCTGATCTGTTTCTCGCGATCAGAGATCACTTCGGACAGGCCGACGGATCTTTGGCGGATCTGCGTGGATACCAAATGGCTTGGCGTCGCGCCGTCCTGGCGGCGAGAGGACGAGCGGCCGGAACGCATGGACTGCGTCGACTGTCGACACGGAAGTTCTATGGTGAAGCGTACCAACAGATGATCGCCGCTGGGACCGCCCCCACGGTTGCACGGGAAAGGGCTCGGGAGGAGGCAGTTGCTCGCCTCGGCCATAACCGCAGCCGGACTGACCTAGCGGCTTGCTATTTGGGAGACGCGGCCTGAGGATCCATCAGGGGCATCGCCATCCAGGAGGCCGTTGGACAGAGCTTCATGGCGACTTTGCTCGGCCTGGGCCTCGCATTCGCATACGGCTGGACCATGTCGGCGAGGCGCGGTCTCCGCGGCAACGGTCCATTTCAAGCCGGACGATTAACGGAAAAGCATTTTCCTAGCAGTTTCCGTGATCGCCTCCACGGCGGGATGGCGTATCTTGCGCTCGACCGTGATCGCATAGAACCGCTCGCGCAGCCTCGGCACGCGGCCAACCACTTCTACGCGGTATTGCCGCATGATCTCCGCTTCGACAACGGTCGGGCCGGCGAAAAACCCCGTACCGGTCTGCGCAAAGGCCTTGAGCAGCGCACTGTCCTCAAAGATACCCACGATCACTGGCCGGACAGACTTCCCCTCAAACCATTGCTCCAGCGGCCTCCTAACCGCGCTGGTCTCGAACGGAAGGAGAAACGGCATCCCTTCCAAGGACTTCGGAAAGCGCCCGCGGAGTTTCACCTTGATTTTCGGTGCGCCAAAGATCGTTGTCCCTGACTCGCCCAAGAGATGACTGAAGGCACGAACACTCACCGGACCCAAGGGCGAATCCGCAATCACCACGTCAAGTTGATGGCCGACGAGAGCGCCGAGGAGCTTTTCCGGACGGTCCTCGTGACACTCAAGGCGGAGGGGACCGGCCGCCTTGAGCGCGGGCTCGAGAAGCCGATAGGCGATGAGCTTGGGCACCACGTCAACGATGCCTACCGCCAATCTGGGCATTCGCCCGGTCGGCCGTCCCATCATTGTGTCCAGGAGTTCGCGCCCCAGGAGGTGTATCTCCTCGGCGTACCTGAGGACGACGCGCCCCATCTCGCTGAGGACGAGCCGGCGACCCTGCTTCTGGAATAGCTTCTCGCCAAGCATCTTCTCCAGGAGCCGAACCTGGCAACTGACCGTGGGCTGGCTGCGGTGGAGGGTCTGGGCAGCCTTCTGGACGCTGCCTTCGCGGGCCACCGCCGCAAAGTACATGAGGTGATGGTAGTTCAGGAACTCCACGCCGTCCGAGGATACATAGAAATACTCAAAGTATAAAGCTTAAACATTCAATATAACTATTTCGTAACAGGACGGCCGGAACTGCGTCAGTGTAATTGAGGAATGGCGATGAAGGCGACGACCGCAATTGGGCGAACGTTAAGGAGGGACCAACCATGCACCTTCAGATCAGGGGCTCAGGAATTTCCATCCGTCAGGAACTGCGCGAGTACGTCGAACGCCGCTTGTGCTTCGCCCTCTCCCAGTTCGCGGATGTCATCACCCATGTCGCCGTCACCCTCAGGGACATGAATGGACCCGACAAGGGCGGCATCGACATGCAATGCGCGGTCGAGATTCGCATGGCCGGAATCGGCCGCGTCTTCGCGACGGCAGACGACGCGCTTCTCTCCGAGGCCGTAGATCGGGCTTCGGAGCGCGCCGGGCACAATGTGCTGCGGGCGCTCAAGAAGAAGAGAAAGAGGATGGGAGGATGGCTTGAATGCCTTCGCCTGGATTCGTGAGCGGTGGGCGTACGGACTCGCGCTCCTGCCCATGCTAACGGACTGGATCGAGGTGGGCCACATCCCGGTCCATCCACGCGAGTACATCACCGAGGTTACCATCGGTGTACTCATCGCGCTCGGCGTCCGAAGCCTCTACCGCCGCGCACATGTGTTCCAAATGCAGGCCGAGACGGATGCGCTTACGGGGATCGGAAACCGGCGTGCTTTGCTGTCGCGGCTCGCCGGGATGCTGGCCTCCGGCCAGCCCCCCTTCCTCATTTACCTCGATCTCGACGGCTTCAAGGCCGTAAACGACGTCCACGGCCACGCAGCCGGGGACGACGTCCTCAGGGAGACCGCCCGGGTGTTGCACCACTCGACGCGGAAGAAACATGACGTGTGCTACCGTGTCGGCGGCGACGAGTTCGTTGTCCTCGTCGAAGGGAATGCGGACGCGACGAACGAGGTCCTTGACCGAGCCGAGTCGTTCGCGCGACGTTCCAGGCTCCTCTCCCGGTTCGAAGTGTCCTTCTCGGCTGGAGTTGTCGAAGGTAGGCAGGGGGACTCGGGGACCCGACTCATGGCGCGTGCGGACGAAGTTATGCTGGGACGTAAGAAAGAGAAGCGGATGGCAAAAATACTACCTTGAGCTGCATAGGGTGGATCGTGCTGCCCTGACTTGCCATGGGATTGCGGGACTACGGAGGTGTAGGTCGAATGATATGGATCTGGATAGCGTTCATCACGTTTGTCCTGGTGTTGCTGGCGCTGGACTTGGGCTTCTTTCACCGCAAGGCTCACGTGGTCAGTGTCAAAGAGGCCCTCGCGTGGTCGGCCGTGTGGATCACCATGGGATTGGCGTTCGCCGTGTTCGTGTACTTCGCCTACGGCGGTCAGTGGTTCGGCCTCGGCGCTGTCCCAGACGTCGTCGATGGACTTACGAACGATGGCGCGATGGCAGCGGAGAAGTATCTGACCGGCTATGTCGTCGAGAAGTCGCTCAGCGTGGACAACATCTTTGTAATCGCCATGATCTTTGGCTTCTTCGCCGTGCCGCCGCTCTATCAGCACCGCGTGCTGTTCTGGGGCATCCTCGGCGCGCTGGTCATGCGCGGCGCGATGATCGGCCTCGGGGCGATGCTGATCGCCGAGTACCATTGGATCCTGTACCTCTTTGCTGCCTTTCTTATCCTGACGGCGATCAAGATGCTCTTCATCAACGCGGAGCACACCGATCCAAACAAGACCATCGTGCTCAGGCTGGCGCGCCGCTGGTTTCCGGTGACCGCCAGGTTTCATGGGGAGCATTTCTTTGTTCGCGCCGGTGCTCCCGCTTCCTACGAAACCGAGGTTCCCGGCGCACCCGTGTTGCCGGACGAGGTGGTGGAAAGGGCCCGACCGGGAACGCTGCTTCTCACGCCACTGGCGCTGGCGCTCGTTATGGTTGAGGCGACCGATCTGATCTTCGCCGTTGATTCGATCCCTGCCATTTTTGCCATCACGGGCGACCCCTTCTTGGTCTTCACCAGCAACGTATTCGCGATCCTCGGCCTGCGGTCGCTCTATTTCGCGCTGGCCGGAATGGTAAAGAAATTCCGTTACCTCAAAGTCTCGCTCGCCTTGGTCCTGCTTCTCGTCGGCGTCAAGATGTTGCTCGCCGAATGGTTGAAGCTCGCTCTCGGAAAGCACTTCAACCTGTATCTGCTGATGGCCGTGTTCGCAATTCTGGCCGCAGGGGTGGCGACTTCTCTGCTTGCCGATCACAGAAGCGCGAAACGTTCAAGAAGCTGACGAACTGGATCTTGGGAGTCGGCGGGCTGTGGACGTCGCACTTCACAGATTGGTCAAGAAGGGGGTCATCCGGCGGCTGGCACGCGGGCTTTACGACTACCCGAAATCAGACCCCTCGCTAGGCCAGATGTCGCCGTCCATCGACGCCATTGCCAAGGCACTGGCGAGTAAGGACAGGCTGCGACTCCAACCTGCGGGCGCATACGCCGCGAACCTGCTGCGACTTTCGGAGCAGGTTCCGATGAAGGCCGTCTTCTTAACCGACGGGGCATCGCGCAGGATCAAGGTGGGCCGGAGGGAGATCATCCTGAAGCGAACCACGCCTCGTAACATGGCCACGGCCGGCCGGACGTCTGGATTGGTCATCGAAGCGCTGCGACATCTAGGGCGAGCCCATGTCTCCGGCGAGCGCATCGCACATCTGCGCCAGCTTCTCACGGACAAGGATCGCAAGGAATTGCTCGCCGACTTTCGCCTTGCACCCGCGTGGATGCATCCGTTCCTGCGCGCTATCGCGGGCGATGGGAGGCCAGCGTGAGTTCGTTCGCGCAGTGGCCGGACGACAAACGCCGAGCGGCGGTTGAGGAAGGTTCCGCCCGCCTGGACGTCCTGCCGGTGATCGTCGAGAAGGACTACTGGGTTTGCTGGCTGCTCGGCCGAATCTTCCAGGACGCCGAATTGGCACGGAACATCGTGTTCAAGGGAGGGACGACGCTCTCCAAGGTGTTCGCCGTGATTGATCGCTTCGCCGCGTCGATGACCGTGGTGTACGTGCGGCCGTTCGCGTCCTTCGTGGACGTCCGATTTGAGTTCGCGTCGTACGAGCACGAAGCCGAGGCGGCGCGGTTGTGCCGCGTCTTTGCGGGCGGATGAACGGGCGCGATCGACTCCTTCGGAGCCTACCCCCGGTGCCGTACGGGTAGCCGCAGCGAGAACGTGCTCCCCTTGCCGAGGGCGCTCTCGACCGACACGCTGCCGCCGTGCAGCTGGGCGACATGCTTCACGATCGCCAGCCCGAGTCCCGTGCCGCCTAGATCGCGCGAACGCGATTTGTCAACGCGGTAGAACCGCTCGAAGATGCGCGCGAGGTCCGGCTCGGGAATCCCGATCCCCGTGTCGCTCACGCGAAAGACGACCGAGCCGTTGTCCTTGCCGACCGTGAGCCGAACCGTCCCCAGCTCCGGCGTGTACATGATCGCGTTTCCGACGAGATTGTCGAGCGCGCGTTCGACGAGGTCCGGGTCTGCCTCGAGCGGAACGTCCGGCGGCACCGGCACATCCAGGTTCTGACGCTTCCGCTCTGCGAGCGGCTTGAATTCGTCGCGGACGCGATCGAGGAGTTGCGAGATGTCCAGGGGCCTCACCTTGGCGATCTGCCCGGGCGACTCGAGTTTCGCCAGCTCGAGGAGATCCGACACGATGTGCGTCAGCCGCTCTACGTTGCGGGCAATCGTCTCTAGGAACTCCCGCGCGCGGGGCTCGTCCTTGAGCGCGCCGTCGAGGAGCGTCTCGACGTACCCCTTCACCACGCTGATCGGTGTCCGCATCTCGTGCGAGACGTTTGCGACAAACTCGCGCCGCATGGCGTCAAAACGGCGCTCCTCGGTCGCGTCATGCGCCACGAGCACGGCGCCCTGTCGTCCGCTCAACGGGCCGATCGTGATCACGGCGACGCGCGAGCCCGTCTCGAAGGTCACGCGTTCGACGACACCCTCCCGCAGAACGCCTTCCACGGTCGCCTGGAGTGCCGGCATCCGGATCACTTCCCAGACTTTAAGCCCGCGCGGATCGATCTGCACGTCGAACAATTTCGCCGTCGCCGCGTTGGAGTGCAGGATACGACCGTCGGCCGTGGTGGCGATGACCGCCTCCTGCATGCTGGCAACGACGCTCTCCAGCTTGGCGCTTTCCGCGCGAAGCGACTCCATGCGCACCGCCATTTCCTCCGCCATGCGGTTGATGGCCTGCACCGTTTCGCCGACTTCGTCCACGCCGTGCACGATCGCCTTGCGCGAGAAGTCCCCTGCCGCCACGGAACGCGCGACCTGACGGATGTCCGTGAGGGGTCTCGTGATGCGACGGGTAAACAGGTAGGCCAGCACGCCAGCCACGGATGCCGTCGCGACAAAGGCCGGCGCGAAAATGAGGTAAATGCGCGACGAGGCTGCGCGGACGTCGGCCACAGGAAGCGCTGCACGGACGACGATCCCCGACTCGGTCTTGAGCGCCACGTAGAGCAGTTCCTCGCCCGCGGTCGTGCTGCGCCGGATCGCCGTCCCGCGGCCGGACGCACGCGCCGCCTCCACTTCCGGCCGCGCATTATGATTGTCCATCCGCGCCGGATCGCCGTGCGAATCCGCGACCACGGTCCCGTCCGCCGCGATGACCGTCAGGCGTGATCCCGTTCGCAGGCCCAGATCTCGAACCACGGACTTGAGCCCTTCGCGCGATTCGGCCATTTCGACGGCGCGCAGCAGTTCGCACTCCGACGCGAGACGCCGCCCCATTTCATCGACGAGCCGCTCCCGCGCCTGCTCCGCGGCAATCAGCGCGAAGACGCCGAGCGACAGGACGAGCAGCGCCAGCGACGACACGAAGAGCCGTCGGAACACGGTTTACTCCTTCAGGCGGTAACCCACACCGCGCACGGTCTCAATCATATCGCCATGCTTGCCGAGTTTTCGTCGCAACGCAACGACGTGCACGTCGACGGTGCGGTCGATGACCGTCACGTCGTCGCCTCGTGCGATGGAGATGAGGTCCTCGCGCGACAGCACGCGTCCGCGCCGGTCCGCGAGGGCCTTCAAGAGATTGAACTCCGTTGTGGTCATCGTTACTGGCTTCCCGGCGGCCATGACGGTGCGTCTCCCCGCATCGATGACGAGCTTTCCGGCCTTGACGACCTCCGCAGTCTCGCTCGCCGCTTCGGCGCGGCGCAGCAACGCCTTCACGCGCGCGAGCAGCTCGCGGATGGCGAAGGGCTTGGTGACGTAATCATCGGCCCCGAGTTCCAGCCCCACGACGCGATCCCCTTCTTCCGCCTTCGCGGTCAGCATGAGGATCGGAATGCGCGCGGTGGCGGGATCGCTGCGCAACCGCTTGCAGACCTCGAGACCGTCGAGACCCGGCATCATGACATCGAGCAGGATCGCGTCCGGCGCATGCTTGCGCGCCAGGGCCAGCCCGGACTCCCCGTCCTTCGCCGTCAGGACGGCGTAGTCCGCCTTCGTGAGGTTGAAATCGAGCAGCCTCACGATGTCGGGTTCGTCATCGATGATCAGGATCGATCGCGCCATGGCGTTTGGTTTCCTCATGATGATGTCGGACGTCGCGCCCCTGCACGACATAGATGACCTCTTCGGCGATGTTCGTCGCGTGGTCGCCCACGCGCTCGAGATTGCGCGAGATGAGGATGAGGGGAAGCGCGCGGGGAATCGTAACCGGCTCCGACATCATGTACGTAAGCAGTTCGCGGAAGATCTGATTTTTGAAGGCGTCCACCTTGTCGTCCGTTTCGAGGATCCTCCGTGCCAGCGCCACTTCCTGCCGGACGAACGAATCGAGACTGTCTTTCAGCATGCCGCGCGCGACGTCGGCCATCAGCGGGATGTCGATGAGCGGCTTGAGCGGCGGATGCTGCATGATCGCGGCGGTGTTCTGGCAGATGTTGATCGCCTGATCTCCTACGCGCTCGAGTTCGCCCGCGATCTTGGAGCACATGATGACGAGGCGCAGATCCGCGGCGACCGGATGCTGCAGCGCGAGGATGTTGATGACACGCTCGTCGATCTCGATCTGCAGCTCGTTGACCTCAGCCTCGTACCGCGTGATCTCGGCATGGGAATCCACCTTCCGATCCACGAGACTCTTGATCGCCTTGTCGATCATCAGTTCCGCGATGGATCCCATTTTCACGAGCCGGGACCTGCACTCCGCGATCAGTTCCTCAAAATGACGATGCATGCGCGCTCGCTTTCTCTCTTTATCCGAATCTTCCGGTGACGTACCCTTCGGTCTGCCTGTTCTTTGGCCTCGTGAAGATCACCGGCGTCTCGTCGAACTCGACAAGCTCGCCCAGCCACATGAACCCCGTGCAGTCGGATGCCCGCGACGCCTGCTGCATGTTGTGCGTCACGATCACGATCGTGTAGTCCTTCTTCAGCTCCTGCATCAGCTCCTCGATGCGCGTCGTTGCGATTGGATCGAGCGCGGAGCACGGCTCGTCCATCAAGAGCACTTCCGGCTGGACGGCCAGCAGGCGCGAAACGCACAGCCTCTGCTGCTGCTCGGCCGACAGCGCCAGCGCATTCTCCTGGAGGCGGTCCTTGAGGTCGCTCCAGAGGCCGGTCGAAGAGAGCGTCGATTGCACGATGTGCTCAATCCGGCTGCGCGAGCGTTCGCCGTGCACGCGCGGACCGTACGCGACGTTCTCGAAAACCGAGAGCGGGAACGGATTCGGCCGCTGGAACACCATGCCGACGCGCTTGCGCAGCTGGGTGAGCTGCGTGTCGCGAAGGATGCTGCGGCCGTCGAGCTGGATATCTCCCTCGACGCGAAACCCGCGGATGCCGTCGTTCATCCGGTTGAGGCAGCGCAGCAACGTGGACTTTCCGCAGCCGGACGGCCCGATGATCGCCGTGATGCGGCGCGACGGCACGTCGAGCGTGACGCTCTTCAGCGCGTGGAATGTGCCGTACCACACGTTGAGGTCCTGGACATGGACCTTGGCGTCGACCTTAACCGAAGCGGCCGCTGATGTACTCATGCGTTAACTTTTCCGACGGGTTGACGAAGAGGCGCTGAGTCGGGGCGATCTCCACGAGCTTCCCCTGGAAGAAGAACGCGGTGCGGTCGGCGACGCGCGACGCTTGCATCACGTTGTTCGTCACCAGCACCACGGTTAGTTCCTTTTTGAGCGCCTCGAGCGCCTCCTCAATTCGCGCGGTCGAAATCGGGTCGAGGCCGGAACACGGTTCGTCGAGAAGCAGCACCTGCGGCTGCGTCATGAGCGTGCGCGCAAGGCAGAGCCGCTGCTGCTGCCCCCCCGAAAGATTGAGCGCGGACATGTTCAGCCGATCCTTCACCTCGTCCCAGAGATAGGCGGCCTTGAGCGACTTCTCGACGCGAGCGTTCATCTCGCCGCGGTGGCCGTTCAGATTCGGCCCGAACGCGAGATTCTGGTAGATCGACATCGGGAGGGGGACCGGCACCGCGAACACCATGCCGAGCGTGCGGCGCAGAATCGGCACGTCGACATCGTCGTGAATGAGATCCACGTCCCCGAACTTGATGCTCCCCTCCGCGCGGAAGTTCAAGACGAGGTCGTTCATTCGGTTGAGGCTGCGCAGGAACGTCGTCTTGCCGCCGCCGGCCGGCCCGATGATGCCGAGGATCTCACCCTCATGCACGTCGAGTGAAACGTCGCGCAGCGCCGGGCGATCCGCATACCACGCTGAGAAATGTCGGACGTCGATGATCGTCTTCATGTCTGCCTCAGCCTGCGGCGGATTCGCGAGCGAATGACGACGGCTGTAAAGTTGAGCGCGAAGGTCACCGACAGCAGGACGAGGACCGTCGAGTAGAGGATCGGCTTCGTCGCCTCTACGTCGGGGGACTGCGTTGTCATGACGTAGATGTGGTAGCCGAGTTCCATGAACTGGTCGTTGAGCTTCTTCGGCAGGTACGGCAGGTAGTACGCGGCCCCGGTGAACATGATGGGGGCGACTTCGCCCGCGCCGCGCGACACCGCGAGGATCGCGCCGGTGAGCATGCCGCCGACGGACTGGGGAAGCACGACCTTCCATACGACTTGCCATCGCGTGGCGCCCATCGCGTACGCGGCCTCGCGGTAGCTCTTCGGAACGGCGCGAAGCGATTCTTCCGTGGCCACGACCACCGTCGGGAGCGTCAGCACGGCGAGCGTGAGCGCGGCCCAGAGAATGCACGGCTGGGCGAACGTGAGCGCGCCGCCGAAGAGGATCTTGTCGATCCCGCCGCCGGCGAAGGCGACGAAGAAACCGAGGCCGAAGAGTCCAAAGACGATCGCGGGGACGCCGGCGAGATTCTGCAGTGCGAGCCGCACGAGATGTACGAGCTTTGAATCCTGGCGCGCGTATTCGTGCAGGTAGATGGCCGACGCAACGCCGAGGGGAACGACCGCAATCGTCATGAGGATGACCAGGAAGACGGTTCCGAAAATCGCGGGGAAAATCCCGCCTTCCGTCATGCCCGCCCTGGGAGCTTCGGCGATGAAACTCCACGACAGCTTGCCCCAGCCGTGAATGACGATGTCGCCGAGGACGATCGCCACCATCGCGAGGATCATCAGGCAGCACAGGGCCGTCAGGCTCGTGAAGAGCCAGCCGATGAACCGGATCCAGCGGTTCATGCTCCACCTCCGGGCGCCGAGGCGACGTGCGGCGACGGCAGCACGGGCTTGTACCTGGACTTGCCCTGCAGCTTCTCGCGCAGCCGTCCCATGTACCAGTGACCGACCAGATTCATGACGAACGTGATGACAAAGAGGAAGACGCCGATGAAGAACAGCACGTGGTAGTGCGGGCTTCCCTGCACGACCTCCCCGAGCTCCGCCGCGATGGTCGCCGAGAAGCTGCGGAACGACTCCGTCGGATCGAGCGACATCGTCGCCGCATTGCCGCTCGCCATGAGGACGATCATCGTCTCGCCGATGGCGCGGCCGGCGCCCAGCACGCCCGCGGCGAACACGCCGGGCATGGCCGCGGGAAGAACCACGCGCCACGCGGTCTGCCAGCGGTTGGCGCCGAGCGCGAGCGATGCATCGCGAAACGTCTGCGGCACGGCCGAAAGCGCGTCCTCCGCGACGGTGTACACGATCGGGATCACGGCGAGCGCGAGTCCGATCCCCGCGGTGATCGCGTTGAGACGGATCATGATGCCGAATCCATCCTGCAGCCAGCTGGCCAGCACCATGAGCGCGAAGAACCCGATCACGACGGACGGGATTCCCGCGAGCAGCTCGACCGCCGGCTTGATGAGTTCACGCGCCGCTTGCGGCGCGAACTCGGACGTGAAGATCGCCGCCCCGATCGCGATTGGAAGCGAGAAGAGCAGCGCCATGATGGTGACCTTGAGCGTGCCGATGAGCAGCGGAAGAAGCGAGTATTTCGGCTTTTCCGAGACGGGCTGCCACGAGAATCCGCCCCCTGCCTGCGGGGCGAGCATGGAGCGGACCGTGACTTCTTCATGAACCTCGGCCGACGTCAGGACGGGGATCGCCTCTTTCGCGACGAAGACGAAGATCAGGACGAGCGCGGCAATGACGATGAAGGCGCTCGAACGGATGAGCGCCTCGATCGCGCGCTCACCGAGTCGTGCCCGGCGCCTGCGGAGCAGCGACTCCGTCAAGCTCCCTCCATGTCTTTGACTTTCCCGTGTAGATGGCCTTGAGCTGGTCGAGCGAGATCTCGGTTCTCGCGTTCGAGTCGTGGACGAAGACGGCGAGACCGTCCATCGCGACAGCGAACTCGACCACGTCCTTGCCGCGCTTCGCCTTGATCTGGTCGCGCTCCTTCGCGCTGATCGGGCGCGAGGACTGACAAATCGTGGTCGATCCGTTGATGAGGGCCGCGATGCCGGTGCCCGAGCCGCCCCCCGTGATCTGAACGAGAACGTCCGGATGCTTCGTCATGTACTGCTCGGCCCAGCGTTGGCCCAGGATCACCATGGTGTCCGAGCCCTTGATCGTGAGCGACTGTTTCGGCGGCGCCCCCTCCGGTCCCTTCGAGCGCTTGTCGGCCGGCAGCGGGTAGTAGCCGACGCTCTCGCAGATCTTCTGTCCTTCCTCGGCGCGCGACCATTCGATGAAATGTTTCGTGGCGCCCTCCGGCTCTCCGACGGTATAGAAGTAGAGGTAGCGGCTGATCGGGTAGTTGCCGTTGACGACATTGTCGAGCGTCGGCTCGACGGCCGCGGAATTAGCGTCCTTCTTCACCTTGAGCGTCTTCACGCCCTTGACGTATCCGATGCCGCCGTAGCCGATCGAGCGCCGGTCCTTCGAAACCGCGTTGATGACCGCGGCGGTGCCGGGCAGCGTCTGCACGTTGGCGACGAAGTCCTCTTTCGCAAGCACGTGCTCCTTGAAGTACATGTACGTGCCGGAATTGTTCTCGCGACCGTAGGGCACGATGGTGTCGGTGTCCTTCTGCCCCCCGCATCCGGTGACCAACACCCCGAGAACGAACATGAAGCGTTTCATCTTTGTGCTCCCATCAAATGCGATTCCTGTTAAGTCCGTGTGCGTCCCGTGTTAAGGCCGCGTTAAGGCGTCCTCCGCGTCGCTCGTTCTCTCAAGGGTGAGGTCCGTGGCGACGCGGACATGACGCTCTCGCTACCAGTCCATCGAGATTCGAAGATAGATCACGTCCTGATCGTCCAGCGTGTCCGCCCCCTGCGGGATCGGCGCGTCGAACTTGAAGTGCTCGACGTTGAGCGTGAAGCGGAAATAGCTCGTGAGCCACCAGTTCACGCCGAGGGTGAGCTCCGTCACCTCGTCATTGGCTCCCACGGCGATAAGGCCGTTGTCCGCCGCGTCGCTGGCATCAATCACCGCGAAGCGGAAGGCCACTTCGAACGCGCCCCAATTGCCATCGGCCAGGCTGAAGGGATTCTTGGGCTTCACGCGCGTCTCGTGAATCTTCTCTTCGCCGGTGAGGAGGTACGTCAGCGCGATATAGAAGCCCTCCGTGGTGAAACTGGTGCCGCCGGAGACTTCGCGCTTCCACTGCACGTACTCCGTGCGCACGCCGAAGCTCTTCCACGCCCACGACAGCTCGAACCCGAAACGGGTGTTGTTCGCGTCTTCCGTGCCGGAAATGTCGATCACGGTCATCTTGCCGAGATCGGCCGTGTCGACGTTCTTCGTGGACGTGCCGTCGCCGTCGCTGATGGCGAAGGCGATGCCGACGCGCAAGTACTTCAGCAACGGATCGTCGCTCCCCTTGAAGGGCAGGACGCGCGGGCGCAGGGCCAGCATTTTCTCGTCGTTGCTGTCGATCTTGTTCCGGCCTTCACCGTTGGTGATCGAGAGCTCCCACTCGAACGTGTCCTCCCAGAGCTTGCCGTTGAACATCATTCCGATGTCGTGCTCGGGGGCGAAGTAGTTGACGATCGAGCGCTCGCCGAAGTCAATGAACCGGCTGGAGCAGGTCTGTTCCTGCAGGAACGGCACCTTGAACTGGCCGAACTTCATGTTGGCCTCGGAGATCCCCTTGAACCCGACGTAGCCGTCCTTCAGGAAAAAGTCAGCGCCCTTGCCCATCTCCATCTCGACGCGGTAGAAGAATTCTTTGAAGAAGGTTCCTTCCACCATCACGCGCGCGGTATCGACGTCGAACTTGTCGGGTTCGGGGCCGCCGACGCCGTCGAAGCGATCGAGCACGCTGCGATAGATCAGGAAGAAGCGGCCGCCCAGAGCCCCTTCGAAGTTGCCGTCGGCGCTCTTCCACTTCAACCCGTCCTTGAAGAACATCGTGACCGGGGACTCCTTCCCGGGCTCCTGCATGCCCTTGGTCTTTTCCATCAGGTAGTTGACCTTTTCCTTCAGGGCATCCATCTCCATCTTGGTCTTCTCGTCCTGCTTCGCCGTCTCGTCTGGCGTCGTCGTCGGCTGACCCGCCTGCGCCGACGCGACGGTCGACGCGAGCAGCAGGGCCGCTCCCATCAGTGCGCGCGTGAGTTTCATGGCTT
Organism: uncultured Planctomycetales bacterium; assembly: GCA_964468745.1. Classification (GTDB taxonomy): domain Bacteria; phylum Planctomycetota; class MHYJ01; order MHYJ01; family JACPRB01; genus JACPRB01. The sequence goes on from CAYXVY010000093.1 coordinate 16,729, forward strand.
GCCCTTCCCTCGGTGTTTCCTTCCGCGCAACCGCCGCCTCCCGCATCGAAGAGGCGGACGAACGGCCCGCGGCCATGAGCACAGTAGGGAGGGCGCGTGAATTGACGGCGTGGATTGTGTTAAGGGCGCGTTTTGATGGATCGCGCGCTTGAGCAGGGGTCAGAGGCCTGAGCCCATCGCTCGAATCGTCGCGAAGACTGCGCTGCGTAGTCTGCATGCGCACGAGTGCGTGTGACGCATGGCGAGGCAGGGTTACTCGAAGCGCTTGGTTTCAGCGCGCCACTTGAGCTTCGTTCCTCGCTCAAGCCACCATCTCCTCAGCGCGGCGACATCGGTCGCCTTCTGCCCGGTGCGCTCCTTTCTGAGTTTCGCCGCCTCCTCGCGCGGGATCCTCGCCTCGCCCTTCTCGAGGACATCGATGAGCGCGGGCAGGCCGGACGGATCGCGCAGGTCGAGGATGGCCTTGGCGACGTGCACTTTGAGGTCGTCATCGATCGCGCGGCGAAAGCCTTTCGATCTCGAAGAAGGACCACGCGAGACTCTTTCCGAGCACTCGCGAGCGCGTCGCCGTCGTCGTCCGCATCTTCCGCATGTACGAGAGCGGGTTCGGCGGCCGAGCGATCGCCGAACGCCTCAACATCGAAGGTCTGCCGTCGCCGCGCAACTCGGAGTGGGCGCACATCCACGATGGCCGGTGGTCCTCCTCCACCGTCCGAGAGATTCTCATCAACCCGAACTACGTCGGCGACTCGGTGTGGAACCGCAAGACGCGCGGCAAGTTCCACCGCATCGCGAACGGCCAGGCGGTCTCGCGCCCGGCCACCGAGCGCAATCGGATCGGTTACAACCCGAAGGAAGATTGGATCGTCATCCCCAACACGCACGCGGCCTTGATCGAACGCGAGCAGTTCGGACGTTCGCAGCAGCGGCGCGCGAGTCGCGATGAGCGGTCGCGCGGCAGCGGTTTCCGGCGCGGGCGCGGGAAGACCTCGCCCTATCTGCTCTCCGGTGTCGTGAAGTGCGGGCACTGCACGCACGCATATCAGGGCTACACCGTAACGAAGGGCAAGCCTCGCAAAAACGGCGAGCCCGTCCGCACGTCGTACTACGTCTGCGGCGGCTACGTGAGCAAGGGCACCAGCGTCTGCAAGCGCGTCCTCCTCCGCCAGGACCGGCTCGACAAGCTGGTCCTCGATGAGATCGTCAAGCGCGTGGCGCGGTTCTCGAACGAAGGCGGTCGGTTCATCCTGAACCGCGAGATCGAGGAGAGCTTGGGCAATTCCAAGACCACCGATTCCGGCCGCGAGATCGGCGACGTCCGCGGCAGGATCGCGGAGATCGCTCGCAAGGCCGACGCGCTGCTCGAACTGATGACTGCAGCGAATCGCGACCTCATTGACGCGAAGCTGGTGAGTCTCCGGCAGGAGCGCGAGGCGCTTCAGGCGCGCATCGCGGATCTGGAGGCGAACAAGGCGACCAACGGGAAGGTCGACGCCGTGGCGTCGGACGTCCTGGCCATGCTCGGCGAATTCGAAGAAGCCTTCAAGAACGGTCCACTCGAAGAGCGCAAGGCCCTCGTCCGTCGCTTCGTTCAGGAAATCGCTCTCGACGCCGACAAGGGCTTGGCCGTCATGCGGATAAGAAAATTCCCGCTGCCCACTTCCGCAGGCAACGGGAATTCTTCTTTTAATATGGTAGCGGGGGC
>CAYXVY010000094.1:0-6428 GCA_964468745.1 uncultured Planctomycetales bacterium
CGACGAGCGGCGCGCCGACCCACACGATGGCCAGGTACGCGGCCTGTCGCTCGCTCTCGCCGCTGCCGACGGCCTCGACGAGCCACGGAAGGAGCGGGAGCGCGAAGGCCGTGACGCACGCGATGGCGAGCAGGCTGCTTACGCCGTCGAGACGGAAGACGCGTGCCAGTACGAGAAGCTGCACCGCCGAGAGCGTTCCAAGGCACAGGCTCATGCCCATCGCACGCTGCGCGCGAGGAAGTCCAATCATCCCCGCAAGCGTCGTGAGACGTTCGCCGTTCATCGAGGCGTCGAAGATGAAGACGACCGCCGTGAGGCCGAGGATCGTCGCGGGACGTCGCAGTCCGGCGCGCAGCAGGAGCCACGCCGCCGCAATGAGCAGGAAGACGTAAGACTCCGTCACCGCCCCGACGATCACGTGCGTCGAAAGCGCTTCGCGAGGGAGTCCCTGTGCGACGAGGAACACGCCGGCGAGAACGCACGTCGCGCTCACGAAGAAGAGCGGGTTGTACCGCACAAACCAACGCCAGGCGATCGCGCGCACGTCCATCGGCCCTCACAATCCGTGGGAGGGGGCCGGCGAAGACGGATGCAACCGCATGCGGGCGGACCGTCTCCGACCGCCGGCAGCCCAATCGGAAGTCCGCCGAGACGGACCGCACGCTCCGATCGCACTCCGATCGCCGACCCAAACCCCACGAGCAGATACTTCAGGCGGCGTATCGCAAGGCGCGTGCCACGCGAACGCGCGCGAATTACCTGGAGGCGGGCGCCGATCTGCCGAAAACTGTCAACAGATAGCGTTCACCACCGTACGCTCGCCTGCACAAACGGCTCTCCGACGAAGTAGCCCAGCTCGTCATCGGCGGACGATTCCGAAGATTCCGGCTCAATGTCGAACGCGTTCGTCGCTCATCGGAATCCCGCCTCGATCCGGACGTGCCAGTCATCCACGCCGATCGACGCGGCGCCCTCCGTCGCGATTCCCGCCCACGCGGTGACCGTCCAGCCGTGACTGGCGCTCTCATCGTCGCACCAGGCGCCGATCTAGAGGTACACGCTCGTGTTCGCGGCGATGAAGAGCGGTAGGCCTCAGGAAGAGTTCGGACTACTTCTTCTTCTCTTCCTTCTTCGCTGCCGGGGCCGCACCCTTTGCCGCCGGGGCCGCGCCCTTGGCGGGAGCCGCACCCTTTGCCGCCGGAGCCGCGCCCTTGGCCGGAGCCGCACCCGCAGCCGCCGGAGCCGCGCCCGGGGCCGCTCCCGGAACCGCCGCCGCGTCGACCGCAACCTCTTCCTTCTTCTTGGCCTTGGCCTTGGCGAGGATGTTGCGGACCTTCGAGAGGCCGAACACCGACTTCGTCTCCTCCCAGCGCCCGTCCTTGAGCAGGATCTCAAGACGCTCGGAGCGCGAGAGCACGTTGCGGTGGCGCCGCAGCTTGCTCGGCGGGACGAGACTCTTATGGATCGACATGAGAGCGAGAACGATACGTGAAAGCAGGCGGGGATTCAAGAATTTCGACGGCGATGACCTATTAATTGCGCCGTGCCCACCGCTCCCTGCCCGTCATGCGGGAACCCCGTCGCGCCCGCGGCTGCCAGCTGTCCCTCGTGCGGACAGCCGTTCCGAACGGCGTCCGACGGGATCGCGAGCGTCGTGCCGTATCGAAATCCGTCGGCGCTGGTGGGCTACTACCCTTCGGTGTTCAGCCTGATTCCGTGTCTTGCCCTGGCCCTCGGGCCGGCCGCGCTCGTCTGCGGGATCGTCGGTCTGAAGGCCGTCGGTCGCAATCCGCAGGCGAAGGGTACCGCACACGCGTGGGTCGCGATCATCCTCGGCAGCCTGACGTCGCTCGCGAATTTCGGCTTCCTCGCGACGGCGATTCTCGCGCGGCGTTGAACGCTAGTCGACCCGGACGAAGCTTGCGCTCTTGAAGTACGGCTCGTCCTTCGGAGACTTTCGGATGTCGCGCAGCGTCGCGAGGGTCTTTTTCGCGTCGTTCGCGTTGGTGTCCGTGAAGCGCCCGTAGTTGAGCAACACCTTGTCGGCGAGGACCTTCGTCTCCGAGCCGTTGAGCTGCGCCTTGTCGAGAATCGACTTCATCTTGCTGGCGTTCGACTGCGCCGCGGTCTTTTCCTGGTAGTTGCGCGCCGGCCATTCGAGCAGGCGGACCGTGTACACGGCCGGAGCGGCAGGGGTCACGTTCGTGATCGGGGCGAGCGGGCCCGGCTGCGACGTCGCGGCAGAGACGGTCGACGAGCGTCCGACGCGCACGCCGATCGCGTAGGAAACGAACAAAAGGCCGACGCCGAGGAGCGCGAGGAAGGCGGTCGTGTTGTACGTCACGCGCACGACGCGCTCGCCCATGCCCATCGACTTCGGCGCCGTGAGCGAAGGGGTCCGCAACTGCGTGCTCGCGCTCGGCGGAAGCGTGACTTTCAAGGGCTCCAGGGGTCGAATGGGCGTGGAATCCGAAGCGGCGGAGACGGGAGTCTCGATCGCGGCGGCAGTCCCGGCGGCCGCGCCCGGCGAGACAGGCTGTTCCATCGACGGTTTCGTGTTCGCGGACTTCAGGAGCTCATACAGATTCGGACTGTTTCGCGACATGACGTCCCCCTCTCTCACGGCCCTGCCACTGCTTCGTAGCTTACGAAGTGTAAGCTATGATTTGCGAAAGTCAAGCCCCACGCGTAAGATTGACTCGCTTCCGAACGCGGCGTATACTTCCGCGGCAGAAAGAGGTGATATCCGAGTGATCCGAGTCAAAGTCCGGATGAACGAGTCGTTGGACCAGCTCCTCAAGCGCTTCAAGAAGGCGTGCGAGAAGGAGGGTCTGACTCGCGACATCAAGCGCAGCGCGTTCTTCGAGAAGCCGAGCGAGGTTCGTCGGCGCAAGGAACGGCAGCTGATCCGCAAGATGCAGAAGGAAGCGCGCATCGGTTTCTAGGCGCGCCCCGTTCGAGCGATGTCCGCAGCCACGGAAGAGGTCGGCACCCGAAGGATCGTGCGCCCTCGTCCGTGGCTTTTTTTATGCTGAGCGAGACCGAAGGTCGAGTCGAATCCTCGGTAGGCACGCTATGAATGACAGCGATAAGGTCATCGAAACCAGCAAGCTGACGAAAATCTATCGCGACTTCTGGGGTCGCCCGCGCCTCAAGGCCCTCGACGCGCTCTCCATCGACGTCTATCGCGGCGAGATCTTCGCCATCATCGGCCCCAACGGGTCCGGCAAGACGACGACGATGAAGCTGCTGCTCGGCCTCCTCTTCCCGAGCGAGGGGACCGCGCACGTCCTCGGCAATCCTCCCACGGACGTCGCCACGAAGGCGCGCATCGGCTTCCTGCCCGAGGAGTCGTACCTCTACCGCTTCCTCAACGCCGACGAGACGCTCGACTTCTACGGCCGCCTCTTCAACATCGACCGCGCCACGCGGCAGAAGCGCATCGACGAGTTGATCGCGCGCTTCGGCATGCAGAAGGCGCGCAAGCGCCAGGTGCGCGAGTACTCCAAGGGAATGGTGCGCCGCATCTCATTCTGCCAGGCGCTCATCAACGATCCTGAGGTCGTGTTCCTCGACGAGCCGACGAGCGGGCTCGACCCGATCTCGCAGCGTGAGATCAAGGACCTCATCCTCGAGCTCAAGGCGAAGGGCAAAACCGTGTTCCTCTCGAGCCACCTCCTCGCCGACGTGCAGGAGGTGTGCGACCGCATCGCGATCGTGCACAACGGCCAGCTCAAGGAATACGGCGCCGTGAAGGACATCCTCGTGCGGCGCGATCACGTCACTATGACGTTCCGCAATCTCTCCGATGACGCGAAGAAGAAGCTCGAGGAAGTGGCCGTCCAGCACGGCGCGGCGATCGTCGACAGCCGCGCGACCGTCGAGACCCTCGAGGACGTCTTCATGCGTATCGTGAAGGGTGCCGCGGCCGAGCCGGGCCTGGACGCGCCTTCCAAGCCCGAGGACAAGAAGTGACCGATTCGACCACCCCCGCCGTCGCCGTACCGAACGCGCCGTCGCGCGCCGCGGAGTCGGCCATCGGACTGGGCGCGACGCTCAGCCGGCTGTGGGCGGTCGCTCGCCTCACGCTGCTCGAAGCGGTGCGGCGCCGCGTTTTCGTCCTTCTCCTCCTGTTCGGCGCGGCGATCGTCAGCTCGGCGACATTCTTTCCAGCGATCGACGCGGAGAGCCGCCTGCGTCTCATCGAGGTCTGGTCGGTTCGCGCGTCGCTCCTCTTCGCGGTGATCGTCTCGATCTTCCTCGCGGGATTCTCGCTTCCGGGCGACTTCGAAACGCGCCGCGTCTACACGCTCGTGACGAAGCCTTTGCACAAGATGACGCTGTTCGGCGGGAAGTTCATCGGTTTCTTCCTGCTGCTGGCCGTCTTCCTCGGCTCGATGGCGCTCATGTCTGTCGGCTACATCCGCGGCGTGTCGCTGCTCTCGCGCGACTTCCCGGCGCTGAAGGCGGAACCGCGGTTCTTCGCGCAGACGCTGCGGGGCGAGGGACGCGAGGGGACCGACTGGATGAGATTCGGCGACAGCGGGCGCCTCGGCGCGCGTCGCCAGGGGGTGCTTGCGTGGAGATTCAGCGGGCTTTCGCGCTCCGACTTCGCCGATCCGCTGCGCATGAAGGTGAAGCTGAACCTCGGACGCATGGGCAAGCAGTGGGCGATCGAGGGAACCGTCGCCTTCCGCGCGGTGAATCTGCAGACGGGCGAGGGACTCAACGCGCCGAAGGCGGTCATGCTTCACACGAACCAGGAGGCTTTCGTCGAGTTTCCGGCCGGCTGCGTCGGTGACGACGGCAGTCTCGACATTGTCGCGGTCCCGGGCGAGAACGATCTGACCTTCGACGGCGACGCGCAAGGCGTGGTGCTCTACGGCCGCAGCACGAGCTTCGAGCTCAACTACCTCCGCGGGATGATTCTCGTGCTGTTCCAATCGACCGTCGTCATGGCCGTCACGCTCGCGGCCTCAACCTTCCTTACCGCGCCCATGAGCATCGTCTGCGGCATCTTCCTCTATATTGTGGGCGGCATGTGGGGGCATATCAACGAAGGGGTGCGCGACATCGACACGCAGATGGAGACGTTCCGCGCGCAGCTGGCGAAGGGGCAGGTGCAGCAGGCGTACACGCCGGAGGGGCTTCCGCCGTGGCTGCTCGACGCGTCGACGGCCGTCTCGCGCGTCATGCTGCAGATCGTGCCTGACTTCAGCCGCTTTAATTTCTCGGACTACCTCCTCAACGACCACGCCGTGATGACGCAGGACCTCCTGGGCGGCTTCGGCACCATGGCCGCGCGCGTGGCAGTACTCCTTGCGATCGGGCTCGCGGCGATGCTGTTCAAGGAGATCGCGATATGAAAAAGACGTGGATCGCCGGAGCCACGCTCGTCGCGTTCATCGTCTGCATCGAGCACTTCGGCCTGGAGCGCACGGCCGAGAAACACCTCGAAAACCGCTACTCGAAAATCAGCGATCTCAAGGCGACCCGCATCCTTCCGCAGTACATCGCATCCCTTTTCATGGGCTCCTTCCGCGCCATCGCCATCGATGTGCTCTGGGTGCAGCTGCGGCGCATGCGTGAGGAGGAGCACCGGTATTTCGAGACGGTCGAGATCATGGACATGATCGCCTCCCTGCAGCCGCGCAACGCCGAGGTCTGGGTCTACCAGGCGTGGGATGCCGCGTACAACATCGCGAATCACGTCCGCAGCCCCGAGGAGAAGTGGAAGTGGATCCGCTACGCGCTTGAAAGGCTCCACGAGGGAACGCGACAGCTGAGCGATACCGCCTACTTGAAATTCGAAATGGGTCGCATCCTCCACCACAAGGCGACATGGCAGGACGGGATCTTCCAGCTCGACTACATGCGGGCGCTGGAGGCGGATGTCGAACTCCAGCGCATGCTGGTTCCGCCGGGGCAGACCGCCGTCGGCGGCCAGCGGACGTGCTTCGAGCTGGCGATCCCGTGGTTCGAAGCGGCGCTGGTCGATCTGCGCCGCATGAAAGAGGAGGAGCGCTGGCGGTACATCGGGCTCACCGAGCGCGACTACGAAACGACTCAGATGGGGCTCAACATCCATCCGAGCAACGTCGACAGCCTCATCTACTTCTGCAAGTACTTCCAGGCCTGGTACCTGTGGAGCCAGGGACGCAATGACGAGGCGGCCGCGTGGTTCCGCGCGGCGTCCGAGCACGCCGGCATGATCCCGAAGCGCCACGAGCGCATGTCGAACATCTTCTACGATTACGCGTCGCTGAGCGAGAAGCTGGCGGAGCAGGCGATCATGCCCGCCGTCACCCCAGAGGAAAAGCTGAAGCAACTCAACGCGCTGATCCCCGTGCTGGTCGCCGCGGGCACCAAGGATTGGTACTACCTCTACCAACACCTCGTGCGCCTCAAGCGCGAGCTCGGCGGCGACG
>CAYXVY010000095.1:0-24939 GCA_964468745.1 uncultured Planctomycetales bacterium
TGTCGGCCTCGATCTCCTGCTCGATGAAGTTGAGAGAGCGGGTTTCGTCCATCGCGGGGCGCAGTGTAGCGCCGACCCTCTTGCGGGAGGGACGGCGGAGGTTGGTCGGGCCGGCGGGATTCGAACCCGCGACCTCTTGCACCCCAAGCAAGCGCGCTAGCCAGGCTGCGCTACGGCCCGATGTTCCAGGGGCTGGAGATTATACCGCCGGATTCAAAATTTGGAATCCCGGAGATGCGCTCCGGATTGCGGCTTAGTGCCCGTGTTCGGCCATCTCCTTGCAGCGCTTCCCCATCGGCGTGTTCGGATACTTCTTCCCGCACTCCTCCCATGCGGCCTTGGCGGCTTCGCCGTTGCGCTGGATCTGGTACAGCATCCCCTTGAAAAAGAGGAGCTGATCGCCCACGTTCGTGTCCGGGAATTTCTTGAGACTCTCGTCGATCAGCTCCATGGCCCCCTCGAGATTGCGATCGACTTGCGCGAGCAGGGTGACGCGGATCGGCACGAGATCGTCGAGCAGGCCCACCTTGTTTTCAGGATCGATCTTCTCGTACTTCGCGATCGAGGCGCGCGCTACGTCGAACTGGTTCAGCCGCGCGGCCGCTTCCGCGATGCGGAAATGGGACGTGGCCAGGAGCTTCCGGTCGTCGTCCCCCAGCGGATTCCTATCGTCAAGAATCGCAGCGATCTTCTTATACGCTTCGAGGGCGTCGTCGGGCCGGCGCAGCTCGCCGTAGATATCCGCCAGGGCGGTCAGCGCGACGACATCTTTGGGCGTCTTCTCCGCGGCGGCTTTCACGTCCGCCAGCTTCGCCCAAGCCGTCCTGATTTGCAGGAGAGCCGAGACGTAATCGGACGCCTCGAAGAACCCGACGAGCCGGGTCACTTCCGTGCCCGCGTCGGTCAGAAAGAGCGTCATCGGCGTGCCTGAGCCCTGGAATTTGCCCGTCCACAGCTCGTCGTTCTTCGTGTAGTCCAGCTTGACGTTCACGTAGGCGGCGGATTCCTTCACCACGTCCGGTTTGGCGAACGTCTCCGACCCCATCTGCTTCGAGAACATGCAGAACGGGGACCAGAAGTGAAGAACGATGAGCTTCTTCTCCTCCTTCGCCTTCTTGAGACCCGCTTCGTAGTCCTCAAGCCATTGGATTTTGTCCTGGGCGAGGACGGCCAGCACGATGACGGCGGCGAACATATCGCAATTCCTCCGACTGGAGTCAGCAGTATATACGCCCCCATCGACGTTACGATTCGAAACATCGCGTTTCCCTGTTACCCACTTCCGAACGAGCCCTCAAACGGCCCCCGCAGGCCCCTGCAAGGCAGCATATTGCGCGAGGCATGCTGGCACGCGCGTTGCTTCTTACTCCGCTTTGAGGAGATCTCGACATGTTCGAACGGTTGCTGATGAAAGCGGTCGGGAAGTCGACAGGCGGACGAATCGTAATGTCGCTTCCTCCTGCATGGGGGGCGGAAGTGGAACGACGGATGCCCACGGTCGTGCGAACGGCGGCGGTATTACAAGATCTCTTCGCGTCAGCCCGACGTTCCCTCAAGATCTTCGCGCCGTACGTCGATCCGACGTTCACGTCGCTTGTGTCGGCGGCGAAGGCGCCGGTGCGTATCGTGACCACGCCCGCGCCGGGCCGTCCACCCCGCCCGAACCCGGTGCTCGAACGCTGCTCGTCGATGTGCGACCTCGCCGTGCGCTACCTCAACGAGCGGCGCGACCGCGCGCTGATGTTCCAGATGCACGCGAAACTTGTGCTCGCCGACGGCGAACGCGCGTATGTCGGGTCTGCGAACCTGACCGACACGAGCGTGCACTACAACCTCGAACTGGGCCTGCTTGTCGATGATCGCGAGACAACCGCGTCGCTCGAACGCGTCTTCGACTTCTTCTTCGACCACGCCGGAGTGCGCGCGGCGCAGCTGTGATATGATCCCGAACGTGAGGCACTACGTCATCCGACAGGAGCTCTGGCTCATCGGAAAGACGAAGAAGATCCGCGCGCCGATGCTCTTCGACACAGGCGCAACCATCTCGCTCGTGCGGATGGACGTCGCACGCCAAGTGGCCAGACTTGATGAGTGCGGTGAGCCCTTCCGGTGCATATCCGCCGACGGGAACTTCACCGTGCGTCATTTCATTCACGCTCGGATCGGGATTGCGCGGCATCGCATACACGTCACGCTTGCCGTGGCGAAGGAACTCACAGAACAGGTGATCCTGGGCGATGACTTCATGGGCACCTGGGGGATCATGGTCGACCCCAAGCACAATCGCATCATGGTCGATCCCGCGGCGCTGCGCATTCGCGCCTGATCAGAATTTCCGGTCGTAGCCCTTCTTGCCCTTCCGCGTCATCGAGACCTTGATCCCGTTGCCGCCCGGGGTTGCGACGATCGTGTCCTCGTCCTCACCGCGGTTCGACTTGATCGTGATGACGCCGACCTTCGCCTCCGCGGTCGCGTCGCAGTCGAACGTCATCACGCGCGCACTGAACCACATTCCCCCCTCGCCCGAGGCGACGAGGACCGGGTGCTCACCGATGCTCGCCTTGTCGAACTTCATCATGCGCGTCTCGGTCTTGATCGCACCGGCCGCACAGTGACGCACCGTGAGCATCGCATTGCCCGTCGCGATCGTGGCCGTCGTCTTGTCCCACGTTACTTCGTTGCCCGGGGCCGTGTGGAGGAGCGACTCGTACAGGTGCTTTCCGGGCTTCGCGATGTAGTCGATGACGACGATGTACGGCTTGGCCATCGTTCGCACCCAGAGGAACGCGCGCACGGCCGTCGAGACAGGGTTGTAGTCCTTCGCGTTGTACGCGATCGACATGTCCCCGACGGCCCACGTGAGCACGTCGTCCGACCCGAACACGGTCAGCTTTCCTTCGACGACGGCGCCGCCGCCGCTGATCCCCTGTCCCTTCCCGTCGATGAGCACGAGATTGTGTCCGACGGTCTGGTTCGCGCTCCCTTCCTTCGGCTCGTTCGAGTAGCCGGTGTCGATCGCAAATTCCGAGCGCCCCGCGTACAGGGTGAACTGTCCCTGGTCCGCTTGGCCATGGCAACCCGCGCGGCGGGCGCCGCATTCGAACGACGCAAAGACGTCGTCGTTCCCCCAGCCGCTCCGCACATTCACGAGGCCGCGACCGCGATGCCTCCGCACCATCAGATCCCCCGGCGGAGGGGTCGTCTCGACAATGCCGGCATTCCAGAGCAGACGGTAGGGATTCGAAGCGGCCACGACCGACGACAGCCGGCCGCGCTCGTGATGCCACTTGGCGAGTCCGTCGTTGAGATGCGCAGCCGCCCAGAGAGGCAGGTTCGCGGGCCCGGCGTTTCCAGACGAATCATTGAGCGGGTTCAGCTTCGAGAATCCCGGCAGGTAGTCCGTCGCGAGCCACTTCAACACCTGCCGCATGCGCGAGTCGCCCAGCAGGTCCGCTCCGCCCAGGCGCCGGACCGCCGCGGCGAACGGCAGCGCCATCTCGAGCCCGAATGGGGCGTACAGGTTTCCCTCGTACCCGGCGCCGTCCTCGTCGAAGGACTGCTCGACATAGGCCGCCACCTTCTTCGCCGCCAATTGGACCCAGGCCTTCGCCTTGGGCTCCTCGCCCCAGAGCGCGAGACCCGCGAGTCCGAGCGGCCCCATGCACGCCATCGAGTGGTTGTTCGCCTCGGCGGTCGCTTCCCACGTGGACTTCGACAGGAATGCGTCGAAGATCGCGGCGGCCCGGCGACGAACGATGTCGCCCAGCCGCGCGCGCGACGCCGGCGTCATGATCGGATGGCCCCAGTCGTACGCGAGTGCAAGCCCGTAGAGAAACTCGCCATGCGGCATGAACTCGCCCTTCGGCAGCCGGTTTTCGACTTTCGTGACGTCGAGCGCGCCGATGAATCCGTTGAATCGCTGCGCGGCTTCCGCGTCGCCGGAAACGGTCGCGTAGAACGCGCACGCAGCGAGCAGCGCGCCGAACTGATGGCAGCCCGTCTGCAAGCCCTTCGACTCCGGAATCGGATCGCGCGGATCGACGCTGCCGAGGCCGGAGTCGCTCTCGATCGCGCGCCAGCACGACGAGAACGGTTCAGACGTGATCCGATCCCGGATCCCGCCTGCGTCGCCCGACCCGAACAGAATGCGGGGGTGGTCCGCCGGAACTTTTATCGGGCCCGGGAGATCCTTCGCGCCCTGCGCGAAGAGGAGCGCGGCAAGCAGAAGCCTCATTGACTACCGTACGCTCGGCTACAATCCCGCGGTGCGTCTGCGTCGCTATTGCATTGCAGCGTTGCTCTACGATTGGGCGCTCTACGCGGTCATGATGGTGATCCAGCTCCGGGCGTCGGATCTGGGGGCGACGCCGGCCGTGCTCGGAGGACTCCAGGCGGTCTACGCGTGCGTGTACATCGTGATGTCCGTGGTGATGGGACACGCGGCGGATCGCGTTTCACGACCGCTCATGGCGCGCGTCGGCTGCCTTCTCCTTGTCGCATGCTGCATTGCGATTCCCCGGGCGAATTCCACGGCGGGGTTCTTCGCAATCATGCCGCTGCTCGCGCTCGCCGGAACCTGCTTCTGGCCGAGCTTGCAGGGCGCGCTCGGCAGCGAGGCCCCGCGAGCGCGACTGGACCGCGACCTCGGACTCTTCAACATCTTCTGGTCCACCGGCAAGGCGGCGGGATTCCTCACCGGCGCGGTGATGAAGGGGACGCTCGGCACCCACGCCGCGTTGATCGCGGCAGGCGCGGGCGGAGTCGCGATCGTCCTCTTTTATCCCCGCTCCGACACGGCGCGCGAGACTCCGCGCCCGGCGGAAGCGCTGGAGCCGCGTCCGCGCTCTTCGTTCCTCCGGATGTCCTGGGTGATGAACTTCGTCGGCTACGGGATCGGAGCGACCCTCGCGAGCCAGTACAACCTCCTGTGCAAGGACCGCGGAATCGGACTTCCGGGCAGTCCCGCGCCCGTGGAGTTCTTCTTCGGCACGTTCATGTTCGCGTGCTTCGCGGGGCAGGCGCTCACGTTCGTCGTGCTTCGGGCGTGGGCCGGATGGACGTATCGCCGCGCGCCGCTGTATGTCGCACAGGTCGCCATGGCCGCGGCGTGCGTCGGCATCGCTCATCTTTCCAGCGCGACGGCGCTGCTCGCCCTCACCCCGCTCGTCGGTATGGGCCTGGGCGTCGCCTACGCGGCGAGTCTTTACTACAGCCTGCACTCGACGGAGGAGCCGGGGCGATTTGCGGGCCTGCATGAGGCGATCCTGGGGTCGGGCAATTTCATCCTGCCTCTCGCCGCCGGCGCGCTCGCCGGAGGACTCGGGGATCTGCGCTGGCCGTACTGGCTGTGCGGCGGCGTCGCGCTGGTGGCGATCGCGATCGAGGAGATTCTCTACCGGAGCAGCGGCACGAGTTCGGAGAAGTGATCAACCGTCTGCGACGCGCCGTCGAGTTCTCCCGGACCGTGATACCCGTACGTGACGGCGACGAACGCGATGCCCGCGGCGCGCGCGGTCGCGAGATCGATTCCGCTGTCACCGACGAACAGCGGCCGCGATCCGCCCAGCGCTGAGAGCGCCGGCGCCAAGGCGAGAGGGTTCGGCTTCTTCACGGGCAGCGAATCGCCGCCCACGATCGCGCGGAAGTGGCGCGCAATCCCGAGCGCCTCGACGATCCGCCGCGAGAGACCCTCGGGCTTGTTGGTCACGATCGCCATGGGAAGAGCGCTCAGCGTGTCGAGCGTCTCCTTCACGCCGGGGTAGAGCGCCGTGGAGTCGGCCAGATGCTCCGCGTAATGCGCGAGGAACGCCTTCTGAACGACCGGGCGCTTCGTGGCGTCGCGCACGAGGCGTTCGACCAGCACCGTGACGCCCGCGCCCACGGCGCGCCGCACCTGTTTTTCGGTAGGCGCGGGCAGATCGATCGAAGCCATCGCGGTCGCCATCGACGCGGCAATGTCCGGGACCGTGTCGGCCAGCGTCCCGTCGAGATCGAAGATCAGGCCGTCGAACTTCACGGTTTCTTCTCCGAGCCGAGTTCCCGGGCGCGATCGCGATCGCGCTTTGCCGCGTCGAGATCGCCGAGCAATTCGCTCGCCTCTGCCCGCGCCACGTAGAGCTCGGCCATCACGGGGTTCGCCTTGAGGGCGACCGTGAACGACTCGACGGCGAGCCGCGCGAATCTCGCCCTCTCTTCGCCCGTCGCAGTCCGCGCCTGCGCCAGCCGTTCGTGCCCGTCCTTCGCGCGAATGTCCCCCTGGAATACGCGATGCTGCTGCTCCTTGCGCGCGACATCGTGCTGCCACTTGGCTCGATTCACGTACAGCACGAGGCCGCCGAACGCCGCCATGCCGGCAAAGAAGAGGACGCCCATCCAAAAGTCCCGAGACTTCATCGCCCCATCTTAGCGCCATCCGACGAAATAGTTGACCCCCTCCGGGCACGCCGACATAATGCGCCGCCGAAGGCCGGAAAAGGAGGGCGCGAGCATGGTCAGTCCGTACAAAGACATTGCAACGCTGAAGGCGGCCCTCGCGGGATGCGCGAAGATCGACGCGGGCGTCACCGTCACGGATCGCAAGTCGTTCGTCGATTCGAAAATCGATGAACTCGTACACACCGCCGTCTTCGCCACGGACGCCGCGACGCGCGACGCCGCGCGCTGGGTGATCCGCTGCGCCGCAAACGATCTCGGTGCCGTGTCCGCCTCCATCCAGGGACTTTACGAGGCCATGGCGGCCGGCAAGGCGCAGGGCTTCACGGTCCCCGCGCACAACATCCGGGGGCTCGCGTACGACAAGGCACGCGCGCTCTTTCGCGCCGGCAAGTCGCTGGACGCCGCCGCGTTCATCTTCGAGATCGCCAAGTCGGAGCAGGGATATTGCGAGCTCAAGCCCGCCGAATACTCCGCGTGCATCCTCGCGGGCGCGATCAAGGAGGGGTGGGCAGGCCCGGTGTTCATCCAGGGCGACCACTACCAGTTCGCGAAGAAGGACTACGACAAGGACCCCGTCGCGACGACCGAGGGGATCAAGAAACTGACGAAGGAGTCGATCGAGGCGGGCTTCTACAACATCGACATCGACAGCTCGACCCTCGTCGTCCTCGAGCGGACGACCGTGAAAGAGCAGCAGCGTGACAACTACGAACGCTGCGCGGAGTTGACCGCGTTCATCCGCCAGCTGGAGCCGAAGGGCGTGACGGTGAGCGTCGGCGGCGAGATCGGCGAAGTCGGCAAGAAGAACTCGACGGTGGAGGAGTTCGAGGAGTACTTCAAGGGCTACCGCGAGAAGTTCGACGGCAAGCCGATCTCGAAGATGAGCGTGCAGACGGGCACGAGCCACGGCGGCGTGATCATGGCCGACGGCTCGCGCGCCGCGGTCGACATCGACTTCAACGTGCTCAAGGACATCACGGCGAGCTGCCGCAAGCAGGGACTCGCCGGCACTGTGCAACACGGCGCGTCGACGCTGCCGGAGAATCTCTTCGACCAGTTCCCGAAGCACGCCGCGATCGAAATCCATCTTGCCACAGAGTTCCAGCGCATCGTCTTCGATCACCCGCGCTTCCCGAAGGACCTGCGCGAGAAAATGCATCAGTGGGCCAGGACGACGAAGCCGCCCGAGTGGAAGGAAGGGGCGCCCGAGGCACAGAACATCGAGAAGTGCCTCAAGCGCGCGTGGGGTCCCCACAAGCTGGAGCTCTGGTCGATCGCCTCCGACGATCTCAAGGCGGTTCTCGGGACGCTCGAACAGAAGTTCACCAAGTTGTTCCAGCTGCTCAACGTGAAGGGCACGGGCGGCGTCGTGCGGGAGTTCGTGAAGCCGGTGCCGATCACTCCGCCGAAACCTGCGGGGCTGCAGCCATGAAGGGGAAGATCATCAACATCCAGACGCACGTGGTGCAGACGCAGAAGCTGCACCCGGAGGCGTCGGGCACCTTCACCGCGCTGATGTGGGACCTCGTGATGGCGGTGAAGATGATCGCGCGCGAGGTGCGGCGCGCCGGGCTGGTGGACATCCTGGGCTCGATCGGTCAGGCGAACCTGCACGGCGACGACGTCAAGAAGCTCGACCAGTTCGCGCAGGACCGCCTGCAGGAACAGCTCGCGATGAACGGACACCTCTGCTGCATGGCGAGCGAAGAGGTGGCAGAGCTCATCCCGATCCCGCGCGAGTACAAGCGCGGCCAGTACGTCTTTCTCTTCGATCCGCTCGACGGCAGCTCCAACATCGACGTCAACATCTCGATCGGAACGATCTTTTCGATCTACCGGAAAATCACGCCCGGAGAGGACGGCTGCGTCGAGGACTGCCTGCAGCAGGGGCTCAAGCAGGTCGCGGCGGGGTACGTGATCTACGGCTCCAGCGTCATGCTCGTCTACACCGTCGGCAATGGCGTGCACGGGTTCACGCTCGATCCCACGCTCGGCTCGTTCCTGCTGTCGCACCCCGACATCAAGATCCCCGCGAAGGGAAGAACCTATTCCATCAACGAGGGGAACGCGGGCGCGTGGGACGCCGGCACGGCGAAGTACGTGCAGTGGCTGAAGCAGAAGGATCCCGCCTCCGGCCGCCCGTATTCGCTGCGGTACGTCGGGACGCTCGTGTCGGACGTTCATCGCACGCTCATCACCGGCGGCATCTTCATGTACCCGGCGTCGCCCAAGCCGAAGCTGCGCCTCCTCTACGAGGCGAACCCGATGGCGATGCTCATCGAGCAGGCGGGCGGGCGCGCCACGACGGGGACGCAGCGGATCCTGGAGCTCCAGCCGACGGAACTCCACCAGAAGGTCCCGCTCATCCTCGGCAGCGTCGAGGACGTGAAGGAGTACGAGGAATTCGTGGCGGGGAAACGCTAGTCAATTTCGCACCCGCGCGACTTATTTAGGTGTTATAATATCTGAGAGGATAAATCTCTCGCGCTTGGCCGTCGTGGGCGCCTGGGAGGGAGGGGCTATGGGTGGTCCGACGGTCGTACAATTGCGCACCGTTCTGGAGCTCGTCCTCGCGGGATCGAGGCTGCCGCAGCAGGCCGTCCTGGCGCTGATCGCCGGAGACGACCAGGGTGAGGACCTCCTCATCGAGATCGCGCGCTCCCGCGCCGTTCGCGACGACGCCTGGGCGCCCGTGTGGGCGCTCGTCACGCTGGGCGAGCGGCGCTCGCCGCGGGCGCTGCCGGCAATTCTCGACTGCATCCGCACGGGCTCGGACCTCGTGCACGAGGCGGTTGAATTCGCGCTCCTGCGCTACGGCGAGAGCGCGGTCGATCCGATCCTCGGATTCCTCGACGAGAATCCCGCGCTCGAAGGACGCGTGCATCTGTATTCCGTGCTCGCCGCGTCGCGCGTTCGCCGGGCGATCGACTACCTCATCGGCCAGCTGCGCTTGGACGAGGAGTGCGCGGCGCCCCTCGCATGGGCGCTCGCGGAGACGCGGGACTCGCTCGCGATGGCCGCGATCGAGCGCGAGTCGCAGCGCCTGGGGGCCCGCGAGCCCGAATTGAGCGAGGCGCTGGAGGCGGCGCGAGGCACGGACGACCTCTCGAATCCACTCTTCCAGGACTGGCGCGCGCACTGGACGTTCGAGGAGGAGGACGACGCGGACGCCGACGCCGACGCCGAACAGGAACCCGATACGCTCAACGACGAAGAGGACGGCCTGAATCTCCAGCCGCGCTACTTCGACGTGCGCTGCCCCGTTTGCGAGTCGCAGATCGAGTACGACTCGCGCGAGGACCAGACGCGCGTCATGAAAGTGCCGCGGAAGAGGCCGAGCTAGATCTCGCGCAGTCGTTCGGCGGTCAGAACCACGCGCTCACGGGACACTCTCGTCCAGTCCCAGTGCGTCACCAGCTCGCGCGGCGTGCCGAGCGCGGGCAGGCCGCTCCAGCGCGCCAGCGCCGCGACGATCCTGTCGGGTGTCACGCCCGCCTCCCGCAGCGTCGCCAGTTGAGACTCCGAGTTTCGCTTCGCCAGGCGCTTTCCGTCGGGACCGACGACGAGCGGCACGTGACCGTAGGTCGGAACCGGTGCCTCAAGAAGACGATAGAGCAGGAGCTGCCGTGCCGTGGACGGGATGAGATCGTCTCCGCGCACGACTTCCGTAACGCCGTGCGCTACGTCATCGACGACCACGGCCAGTTGATAGGCCGGCCAATCGGGAGCTTTTGCGACGACGAAGTCGCCCACGCTTGCTGCGACATCGATCGACTGCCATCCCCGCAGCCGATCCTCAAACTCGGTGATGCCCGGCGGCACGCGCACTCTCCACGCTACGGGCGTTCCGACGACGCGCTGCCGGCATGTTCCGGGGTAGCGCGGCTCCTCGTCTCCTTCATGCGGGGCGGACTGGGCGCCGGCGATGTCCCCGCGTGAGCAGCCGCATGGATAGAGATGATCCCGCAGTTCCTCGAAGAACGCCGCGTAGTGCGCCCGCCGCTCGCTCTGAACGACCACGTCGCCTTCCCAGTCGAGCCCGAGCCAGCGCAGGTCGTCGAGCAGCTTCTCGCGAACGCCCGGCCGCACGCGCGCCTGATC
This sequence comes from uncultured Planctomycetales bacterium, assembly GCA_964468745.1. GTDB lineage: Bacteria > Planctomycetota > MHYJ01 > MHYJ01 > JACPRB01 > JACPRB01. Next base: position 10,537 of record CAYXVY010000095.1, read on the forward strand.
TAGATCCTCGATCCGCATGAGCACGCGACCGCCCTGCGCCCGGGCCGAGAGCCATGCCCACAGGAACGTGCGCGCGTTGCCGAGATGGAGCGACCCCGTCGGGCTCGGGGCAAGTCTACCGACGATCATGCGTCCGACAATTCCAAGGTGCGGCGCGTGGGTGCAAAGTCGGATTCGGAATTACCTGGGTTCGCGTGCCTACTCGTCCTTCTTTTCTTCCTCGTCTTCCTTCATCTCGGGCGCGGGCTTCTGGATGCGGTCGAGCTTCTGCAGCTTCTCGATCGCCTTCGCGATCGCCGCCCTGTACCCGAGTGGCTTGTACTTCAGGCCCAGCAGGCGTTCGATGACGCCCTTCGTCCCCTCGACGTGCGGGTCGACGAGCACCACCGACGGCGCGCAGTTGACGCCCCAGGTCTTCGGCTCGCTCCCGTCCGGCGTGTACGCGACCTTGATGAACAGGCAGCGGTCGTGGTACTTCGCGACGACGCGGTTCTGCAGCATCTTCTCCGCGTCCTGGCTGTCCTTCTTGTCGTCGGCAAACAGCAGCACCGCGAGCTTCTTCGCGTCCTTCGCCTCGGCCACCGCATCCTTCGACCATTCCTTCCAGACGATGGTCTTGTCGCAGTACTTCTCCAGCGCTTCCTTCATCGCTTTGCCGAGATCCGACGGCTTCTCCATCGGCCAGAGGCCGATACGCTCTGCCTCGGCATCGAACACGATGAACTCGGGGGCCTTGGTCGACCCCACCGCCTTCGCCGTGCGCAGGTCGGCGCAACGGACGAAGATGAAATCTCCGCTCTTCACGTGATCTTCGGCGCCGAACGCACGGTTCGCTTGGGCTGCGCCGCCGAATCCTCAGCATCCGCCGCCGCCGCCCCCGCCAGCTCCTCCGGCTCCTCCAGCCCCAGGAGCGCCGCCAGCCCCACCTGCACCGCCGGCCCCACCAGCGCCGCCCGACGCGCCGCCCGCTCCCGGATCATCCGTCGGCGCGGGCATCACCGAGTAGACGAAGATCGGCTTGCCCGTCTTGGCTGCTTCGGCGACGGCCTGCGCCCAGCTGCGCCACGGCATGTTGAAGTCTTGCGCGGACGCCCACGCAGGAATCGCCAGAGCTGCCGCCAACACCGCAAAACCGGACACTCGTCTTGTCATAAACGTCCCTCCTGCAAGCCGACCGTCTATCGTGTATACACGATTCGATCCCATGCCCATCTTACAATCGTGCCGGAACCCTTCCCCGTGAACTGCCGCGACCCTTTCCGGGGCGCTGCTCGTGCCCTGCGGACCGCGCTACGCGTCCAGTCGTCAGGATTCTAAACTTCGCCGGGTGGACGTGCAGGCAACATGATCGCCGCTACTCACGTTGCACGAACGAACAAAGTGGTAGCGGATTTGCGTGGCCCCCGCCGATCTTCCTGCATTCCTCCGTCGAACGATCCTATAGTGCTCCGAGTGGACATCAGCGGCGACCAGGCGAAACTGCGCGCGCTCCTCACGGCCACGAAAACCATCGCCGTCGTGGGCGCATCGCCGAAACCGGAGCGCGACAGCCACAAAATCGCGAAGTACCTGCTGGACGTCGGCTATCGCATGATCCCTGTAAACCCGGGGCAATCGGAGATTCTCGGCCAGACGTGCTACCCGGATCTGAAGTCGATCCCGGAGCCCGTGGATATGGTCGACCTCTTCCGCCGCGCCGAGGACACGCCGCCGGTCGTCGATGACACGATCGCGATCAAGGCGACGTCCGTGTGGTTCCAGCTCGAGACTCGAAATGACGATGCGGTGCGACGCGCGCTGGAGGCGGGCCTGGCGGTGGTCGCCGATTCCTGAATCATGGTCGTCCACCGCATGCTGATGCGGTGAACGGCCGTGATGAGTGATGGGTTGTGAGTAGTGTGTCCGGCTTCCCGACTCAATACTCAGAACCCATCACTCAAAACTCCCCATCTTCTTCCTTGGACACCAGCTTCTTGTGCAGCTTGCGCAGCGCGATCTTCTCGATCTGCCGCACGCGCTCGCGCGTGATCTTGAGCTTCTTCCCGATATCGCCCAGGGTCATCGGCTGGCCATCGTAAAGGCCGTAGCGCAGGCGCAGTACCAGTGCCTCGCGTTCGTTGATCGATTTGAGGAGACTTTCGATGCGCTCCGCGTCCAGCGCCGTGAAGACCGTCTTTTCGGGGGCGCTCGACTCCTTCATGTCCGCCACTTCGCTCGTCGGCCACATCACGTCGAGCGACACCGGACGGCCAAGGTTGTCCGACGCGTTCATCGCGCGCTTCAGGATCTCCATCCCCTCGCTGCCCATCTCCATCGCGTCGGAGATCTCCGAGATGTCCGGCTTGCGGCCGAGCTTCTGCGACAGTTCCGCGACGGTGTTCTTCCACTTGGCGATCACTTCGACCATGTACGACGGGATGCGCACCGTCTTCGCCGTGTTGACGAGCGCGCGCCGGATCGCCTGGCGGATCCACCATGTGGCGTAGGTCGAGAACCGGCACTTGTGGATCGGGTCGAAGCGCGTCACCGCTTTCAGCAGGCCCAAGTTCCCCTCCTCGATGAGGTCGAGGAATGCGAGGCCCTTGTTGATGTAGTTCTTGGCTACGGAAACGACCAGCCGCAGGTTCGCCTTGATGAACTGCTCGCGCGCGGCCAGCGCGTCCAGACGCAGGCGTTCGTCCTTGGACTTCATCTTCTTCATGCGCTTGGCGAGCTCGATTTCCTGAGCTGCCGTGAGCAGGTGGACGTCCTGGATCTCCTTGAGATACTGCTCGACGCCCATCTCCTGCCGCAAAATGGTCATGGCCACGGCGACATTATACAAACGCCCCGGAGGGCGGCAATTTATCCCCGGCCGAGCAGCTTCGCGTACAACTCCTCGTGGCGCTCGACCATGGCCGCCAGCGAGAAGACCTCTCGCGCGCGCTCGCGCCCCTTCTGTCCCATCGAACGCGCCTTGGCGGAGTCCAGAAGAAGCGACGCCACCGCATCCGCGACGACCTGGTCATCGCGGCTCTTGAGCAGGATGCCTGTCTCCCCGTCAACGATCGCTTCGCGCGTCCCCGCGATATCCGTCGCGACGACCGGCACTCCCGCCATCATTGCCTCAACAACGACCGTGGGAAGTCCCTCGCCGTATTTCGACGCGAAGACGAAAACGTCGGCGCCGATCAACGACCGCGTGACGTCGTCCCGCCATCCCGCGAAGTGCACGACGGATTCGATGCCCAGGTCGCGCGTGAGCGAGCGAAGCGCGCCATCGAGCTCGCCGCCGCCGATGATCACGAAGCGCACGTCGGGGAATCGCGGCGCGAGGAGCTTCGCCATGCGGATGAACACCTGCGCCCCCTTGCGCGGGATGAGCCGTGTGGCCGTCGCCACGATCCGCGACTCCGCCAGGCGCAGCTCCGTCTTCACGCCCGGCTTGGCGACGACCGGCTCGGGGACGCCGTTGTAGATCACGCTGCATCGGCGACCCTCCATCCCCGCCGTCATGCGCGCATGACGTCCGATGGCCTCCGCAACGAAGACGACGCGATCGCAGAGCCGCCACGTGTGACGCTCGAGGGGCCGGTGGTAGAACTTCGCCTCCAGCGCGTGGACGGTTGTCACGATGTGCGGCACGCGCGCGATGCGGCCCGCGATCGCACCGATGACGTTCGCGTGAAACAGGTGCGTGTGCAGGATGTGCGGCTTGAAGTCACGGAGGATTTCGTTGAGCTCGAGGGCTGCAGGGATGTCGAACATCGAACGCATCCCGAGAGACACCACGCGGATCCCATGACGTGCGAGTTCGTGGACGATCGGGCCCGTCGCGCGCAGCGAGATCACGATCGGGTGGAATCGCGTGCGGTCGATGTGCGTGACCAGCCGCTCGAGAACGCGCTGCGCGCCGCCGATCTCGAGGTCGACGATGAGATAGGCGACCCGGATGGGTTTGGGTGTGGCATCTAGCATCGAGTATCGAGCATCGAGGCGCCGGCCGCTCGTCCCTAGATGCTAGATGCCAGATGCTTGATGCTTAAGTCAAATAGTCGAGGAGCTTCGCGGCTTCCTGTCGCAGCTTGTCGCGCGAGATGACCATGTCGACCATGCCGTGCTCCAGCAGGAACTCCGACGTCTGGAAGCCCTTCGGCAATTCCTGGCGGATCGTCTGCTCGATGACCCGGGGGCCCGTGAAGCCGATCAGCGCCTTCGGCTCGGCGACGATGACGTCGCCCAGGGATGCGAAGCTCGCCATGACGCCCGCCATCGTGGGATTCGTCAGGATCGAGATGAAGAGTCCGCCGCCGTCGCTGAAGCGCGAAATCGCGGCGCTCGTCTTCGCCATCTGCATGAGCGACAGGCATCCTTCATACATGCGCGCGCCGCCGCCGGAGCCGGAAACGAGGACCACCGGCCAGTGCTTCTCGAGGCCGAGCTCGAACATGCGCGTCACGCCCTCGCCGAGCACCGAGCCCATGCTCCCCATCATGAAGCGGCTGTCCGTCACGCCGAAGACGATCGGGCGCCCCTCGACGCGGCCGGTGCCCGCCCAGATCGCGTCCTTCTCGCCGGTCTCCTTTTGCGCCGCCTCGATCTTCTTCTTGTAGCTCGTCACGCCCTCGAAGTTCAGGGCGTCCACCGGCGCGAGGTTCGACCACATTCGCGTCCAGGTGTTGGGGTCAAGCATCAGGTCGATGCGCTCCTGCGGCGCGATCGAGAAATGGTATTCGCAGCTCGGACAAACCTGCTTGCGGGTCTCGACCTCCTTCTTGAAGATCATGTTCGAGCAGTCCGGACACTTCATCCAGAGTCCGCCGGGGAGTTCCTTCTTCCTGCCCAGGAACTTCTTGATCTTCTCGAATGCCACTAGCGCTTCTCCTGTGCGGCGACCGCGTTCTCGCGCAGCTGACGGATCACGCCCGGCACATCGTTCGACCGGAACGTGGCGGTCCCCGCGACGATCACGTTGGCGCCCGCCCCCGCGGCCTGCTTCACCGTCTCCGGGTTCAGGCCGCCGTCGACCTCGATGTCGAGCGTCGCGGACATCGCGCGCAATTTTGCCACTTTCGGCATGACTGTCTCAATGAACTTCTGGCCCCCGAAGCCGGGCCACACCGTCATGGCCAGCACCATGTCGACCTTCGGCACGAGTTCCGCGACCGATTCCGCGTCCGTGTCCGGATTGATCGCCACGCCGACGCGCTTCCCCTTCGCACGCAGCTTCGAGATCGCCTCCTGCGCGCGCTTTTCATCGAAGAGCTGCTTGCACACGAGGCTCATCGCGTACCCGCGCTCCTTCCACTTCACCGCGTAGCTTTGGGCGACGGCCTCCGCGTGAAACGTCACGCTGTCGGCGCCGGCGTCCGCGAACGCTTCGACGTACTTCTCGGGCTCCATGATCATCAGGTGGCAGTCCAGCGGCAGCTTCGTCACCTTGCGCACCCACTCGACGACGACGGGACCGATCGTCAGGTTCGGCACGAAGTGCCCGTCCATGACGTCGAGATGAAGCATGTCCGCGCCGCCCGCCTCGACCTTCTGGATCTCGTCCTTGAGGCGCGAAAAGTCGGCCGCGAGGAGGCTGGGGGCGATCTTCACGGTCGGCATCACTTCGCCTCCGTGAGCGCGGCGATGCCGGGAAGCACCTTGCCTTCCAGGAACTCGAGCGACGCACCGCCGCCCGTGGAGACGTGCGACACCTTGTCGGCGACTCCGAACTTCTCGACCGCCGCCGCCGTGTCGCCTCCCCCGACGATGGTGGTTCCCGTCGACGCGGCGAGCGCAATCGCGATCGCCTTCGTGCCGGCGGCGAACGGCTCCATTTCGAACACGCCCAGCGGCCCGTTCCACAGGGTCGTCTTCGCCGAGGCGATCACCTTCGTGAAAAGCTCGATGCTCTTGGGCCCGATGTCCAGCGCCATCCACTCGTCCGGGATCTTCGCGACAACCTGCGTTTTCGCGGCGGCATCGAACTTGTCCGCGATCACGTGATCGACCGGCAGGTGCAGATCGACCCTGTTCGCGTGCGCGCCCTGGATGATGCGTCTCGCCGTCTCAACGTGCTCTTTTTCGAATTTGGACTTCCCGATCTTCTGTCCCTGCACGGCGAGGAACGTGTACGCCATTCCGCCGCCGATGATCATCGCGTTCACCTTGCGAAACATGCTCTCGACGACCTGGATCTTGTCGGAGACTTTCGCGCCGCCGAGAATCGAAATGAACGGGCGCGCCGGTTTCGCGAGCTTCTCGCCGAGGTATTCGATTTCCCTCTCCATGAGAAGTCCCGCAGCCGCCTGCGTGAACAGCTTCGCCACGCCCGTTGTGGACGCGTGCGCGCGATGCGCCGTGCCGAACGCGTCGTTGACGTACACGTCTCCCAGCGCCGCGAGCTGCGCGCAGAAGTCCGGGGCATTCGCCTCCTCCTCGGGATGGAAGCGCACGTTCTCAAGCAGCGCGACCTCGCCGTCCCGCAGCGCCCGCGTCGCCTGCTCGGCGGCGCTCCCCGCGCACGTCGAAACGAACGTGACGGAGCGCTCGAGGAGTTGCTGAAGCACGCCGGCCACCGGCTCAAGCGAATACTTGGGATCGGGCTTGCCGTCGGGCCGGCCGAGGTGCGAGAGCAGGATCGCACGGCCGCCCGCATCGACGATGCGCCGGATCGTGGGCAGCGAGGCCTTGATTCGCGTCGCGTCGGCGACCTTTCCGTCCTTGAGCGGCACGTTGAAGTCGACACGGACGAGGACCCGACGGCCCTTGAAATCGAGATCGCGGACGGACAGCTTCACGCCTGCACGGGCCACTTGCCCGTCTCGACGAACTCGATGGCGTCGCAGCACCGCGTCGCGTACGCCCACTCGTTGTCGTACCACGACACCGTCTTCACGAAGTTGTCGCCGAGCGTCATCGTCAGGAGCGAGTCGAAGACCGACGAGTGCGTGTTGCCGATGATGTCGCTGGAGACAATCGGATCCTCGCAGTATTGGAGAATCCCCTTCATCGGGCCGTTTGCGGCGGCCTTCATCGCGGCATTGATCTGATCCTTCGTCGCCTTGTTCTTCAATTCGCAGACGAGGTCGGTGACGGAGCCGTCGATCACCGGGACGCGCATCGCGATGCCGTCGAGCTTCTTGTCGAGCTCGGGGATGACGAGTCCTATCGCCTTCGCGGCGCCCGTCGACGTCGGGATGATGTTCTGCGCGGCGGCGCGGGCGCGGCGCAGGTCCTTATGCACCTGGTCGGCGGTGCGCTGGTCGTTCGTGTAGGCGTGGATCGTCGTTATGGCCCCACGCACGATGCCGAACGAGTCGTGGAGGACCTTCGCCATCGGGGCGAGGCAGTTCGTCGTGCAGCTGGCGTTCGAGATGATCGTGTGTTCCGGCTTGAGCTTGTCGTGGTTGACGCCGAGAACGAGCGTGAGATCGACAGGGTCCTTCGCGGGGGCCGACAGGAGTACTTTTTTCGCGCCGGCGGTGAGGTGCTTGGCGCACTCCTCCCTTGAGGTGAAGACGCCGGTCGATTCGACGCACCACCCGACCTCGAGCTGCTTCCACGGGAGCTTCGCAGGGTCCTTCTCGGCGACAACCTTCACTTCCCTGCCGTTGACGACGAGCGCGTTCTCCTTCGCCTCGACCGTCCCGTCGAAGGGGCCGAACACGCTGTCGTACCTGAGCAGGTGCGCGTTGGTTTTCGTGTCGGAGACGTCGTTGATGGCGACGACCTCGAAGTTCGGCCGCTTGATCATGTTCCTGAAGACAAGCCGGCCGATGCGCCCGAATCCATTGATGGCGACGCGGATCCCCATAAGTCCTCCCTGCGGTGAGCCAAGCCGAACCGCCCCTGTCTTGGCTGGCGTATTCTATTGCCGACGATGGGTCAGTCAAGCACGCGGTTCGACTTCGCTCACCGCAGGTTGGACGGACCTCTCCCCGGCGTGACTCGCATTTCATCGTGCCAGACTGTACGGATTCTCCCCAGCTTCTATAATCAGCCCGAGCGATGCCCTTCGCGACGATGCAATCCACCCGCGACCTCTTCCTGCAGCAAACGCAATCGGCTGAACCGCCGCCCCTTGAAATGTTCGTAAAGGTGCGGGAGCCGAACGATTTTCATTTCTACGCGAAGGGCGTGTCGTTCCTGGATCTCGCGCTGTCGTTCGGGAGCGAGCTGGCGCCGCTGCAGTTCCTGATCTACCGGATGCCGCCGTCGCTGCTCAATCCCAACTACTGGGAACCGCTCACTCGCGAGAGCGAAACCGCGGTGCGCGAGAAGGTGACGGGGATCGTGACGCGACAGGACGGCGAACACACGCTGATCTGGCGCGCGGACTCGATCGCCAAGGGGCGCCTGCTGCGCGACGGGCTCGACGTTTCAACGGAGCTGCTGCACGGATACGTGTTCAAGGTGTCGGGCGAGGGACTGCTGAAGCTCGGGCGCGCGTGGGGCGGCGGCAAGGACCGGTTCGAGTGGATCGGCTTTTCGCGGCTCCCGGCAGGGGAGAAGGCGCAGTCCGATCTCGCGATCCAGGCGCACGCGGATCTGACGTCGTTCCGTTTCGGCGCGGCGGACGAGTGCATCATCTACTCTGCGCAGGACGATCGCACGGTGCGGATGCTTATGTCGCAGCGTGCGTGGCTGCGCCGCGCGGTGGCGGCGTCGGTGCGCGGATTCGTCGTCAACCTCGGCAAACAGCCGTGCGCCCTCATCAATGAGCGCGTCGGCGAGCAGATGGTGCGCATCTGCGACGGAATCGGATTCTCAAGCGATCCGCGGCTCGACTTTACCGACAAGGGGCGGACGGCGGAGATGAAAGTGCACGTGGGGCGCACGGAGTGGGGGGTCCAGCTGCGGCCGGGCCAGGAGGCGCTCGTCGGGGACGAGCACATCCTGATCTATTACGACCGCATCAGCGGGCTCTGGGCGGTCGCGTCTTAGTCGTTGCGACCGCGACTTCGCGGAGAGAGCGGCGATTCCCCTCCCCGATCAACACCGAGGCATCCGAGGGAACCGAGAAGGCTTGGATGGGTGTGAAAACTCCTCCACCGCTTTCTCGGTTCCCTCGGATCTCCCGGTGTTCATCCGTCCGGCCCCACCCACTGGGCTGTACCTTACGGATCGGCGGGTTCAAGCGAGCGCTTCATTTTTGAGTCACATTTGCACTCCCAAACGACCCCCAGAGGCCTGTCAAGGCGCTTTTCGCGCCAGAAGGCCTCCTCTCCCGGAGGCCGCCTTGCAAACGCGCGCGCGGAAGTTGTATTCTCAAGATCGGCATGAAGCAGAGCACTAAGAAGCTGACGCTTCCGGACTGGCTCGTCGACCGGAACCTCATTGCATTCAAGCTCTCTTCCACCGAGCTCAAGGGCCTGTTCACCAAAAAATTCACGGTCCCCAAGGACTGCGCGGGCCTCGTCCTCTTCCGCGACGGAGCCGTCGCCCTCTTCAGCGAGGGCCGCGACGTTGCCGGACAGTTCGACCTCGTCCTCGCCAAGCTCGGCGACATCACCGTCCGCCAGCCGTTCAACGACCTGCGATCCTCCGATGGCTTCGTCGTGCACGCGACGACCGCGGTCACGGTCGCGATCCAGACCGAACGCCCCGATCTCTTCAAGGATTTCACCCGCAGCTACTTCAATTTCCCCGGCTCGTACGGAGCGACGGATCTCAAGACGGCGCTCCTCCCGGAACTGCGCCGAATCCTGTCCGACTTCGTCGCCGGCGCCGCGGCGGGGGATCTTCACAAGCGCGACCGCTTCCGCGACGTCGATGCGGCGCTGCGTGCCGGACTCGAGCGCGCGTTTTTCGGCACCGGCCTACGGCTCCTCAAGGTGGTGGAGGCGCACTTCGCCGCGCCCGACTACGCCGACCATGCGGCGGCGGAAGCCAGGCGCGTCGACGACCATCGCCGGAGCGAGGAGAAGATGGGCCGCAAGGAGCAGCAGCTGAAGCGCCTCGCGGGCATTCTGAACGACGCGTCCGTCCAGGACCTTTTCGCAAAGCTCCCCGACGAACGCCTGAAGGCCGTCTTCTACGCCAAGCTCATGGAAGACGAGTCGGGGACGCTCTCACCACAGGAGATCCTCGCGAAGCTCCAGGAAACCGACGCCACGATTCCCGCCATCATGTACAAGGCCATGGAGGGCGTCCTCAGTCACGGTCGCCAGGAGACCGACGCCTCCGATCTGGAGCAGCAGACGACGGCGGGCATCTTCCTGGCCCTCGGATCCAAGGTTCTCATCTTCGATCCGTCGCAGCCGGACGCCAAGCCGCGCGAGTTCACCTTCAAGGATCCGTTGCGCAGCGTCCGCTGCATCGACTCGCCCGACGGCCCCGTCCTCCTTGTCGGATCGAAGCGCGCCGTGCACGCCGTCACGCTGGCCGACAGCGACTGCGTGGAATACCCGCTTCCGGACGACCGGCAACCGAAGGGCGGCGTGAACGCCGTGGCGGCGGACGACAAGTACATCTGGGCGACGCACTCCGAGTACGGCGTGGCGCGCTGGGAGCGCGACAAACCCGCCCTGCCCGCGGAGCTCCTGTTCGGCGACATCACGTCGCGGAACCGGACGACCCGCGCGGCGCAGGTCGCCGGCGACCGGTTCCTCTTTGCCAGCGGCAACAGCGTCTACTCCGTCCACCTCGGCAACGGCTCGCTCAAGCCGAAGGAGCACGTGACGGGTGTCGATGCCCCCGTCACGGCCCTCGCCGCCACGTCCGCGGCCGTCTACGCCGGAACCGAGAAGGGCACGATCGTTTCGTGGCGCGGGGACGACGCCCCGTCGATCCTCGTGCGTCGCAAGGAGCCCATCGTCAATTTGCGCCTCGCGAAGGTATGCTCCATCCCGCACCTGTTCTACAGCACGAAGGATTTGTCCGTGCGAGCGCGTGTTATAGGACAGAACCTCGAGACGTCTTATGAATCGGGCGGAGTCACCGTCGGCGTCCTCGATGCGGCCAGCGATCTGATCGCGGCCTCCGATGCGGCCGGCCGGCGGCTCCTATTGTGGAAGGCAACGGCCCCCGCGAAACCGGCGTTCGATTTGGATGTGGCGCGATTCTCGGACAAACCGATTCTGGATATCTGGATGCGAAAAGTAAGGACCCCGGCGAACTAGCCATGGCCACCCGTGTACGGTCCAGGTCGAAGCGTTCCCCCGTCGATCGCAAATCCGCGCTCGTCGGAGAGGAGGGCTTTTTTGAACGCCTGGGCGCGAACATGAACGCGCTGGCGGGCCTGTTCAATCCGCTGGACGGGCGAACCTACGACGCGTCGTCCCGCAACCGCGTGATGAAAGTGGTGGACGAGCGCGCCTCGGAGGTGAAGTCGCTCATCAAGAAGCACGCCGAGCGCGATCTCATGAAGACGTACGAGGAGATGCCGAAAAACGGCGTCACGCTCTACGAGATCGTCCACAAGGATCTGCTCGGACCTCGTCTCGTGAAAATCGTCGTCGCCGGCGCGAGCTTCAGCCCCGTCGAGGAACTGGTGCGCAAGGGGGAATCGCTCAAGCGCACCGGGGTCGAAGAACTCGCGCGTGTGAAGGACACGATCGCGCAGAACGCGGGGGTCTTCTACTTCATCGGCGCTTTCTCGACGAGCGGCTGGGAGGAGGGGTGCCGCAGCATCCTCGTCGGAGGCAATTTCCTGATCGCGCTCTGCGACTTGTACGGGGAGGCGTGGCGCACCTACTTCCCGCCCGACGGCCGCTGGCGCGGGGCGGCGCGCGTCTTCGACCTGACGACCGAAGACGAGAAGATCGAGGCCGTGCGGCACTTCGTCAAGAAGCACACGTTCGAACTGCTCATGGACGAGATGACCGAGGACTTCGTCTTCGACGAGCTCGGCTACGCGATTCCCATCATCCGCGAAGCCTTTGAACTGATGTCGGCGGAGGACCGCTTCATGCGGTTCGACACCGGGACGCGCCCGTATCGGCTGATCCGCAACTACGGTTAGGACATGGCGATGCTCGAAAAAATCAAGAAGCTGCTGGGGCTCAAGGACCTTCCCGAAGAGGTCTCGCCGCTCTACCGCGGCGCGAAGAGCGAGCGCGAGGCGCTCATCTTGCTGAAGGAGGCGCGCCGGCGCGACGAGTCCCGCCGCAAGCGCGCGATGGGGGACCTCGAAGTCCTCGATCGCATGGAAGAGGAACTCCTCGAGGAGGGCAAGGACGAGGGCTCCGAGGCCCGCAAGCTCATGATCGCCCGGCGCATCAAGGAGATCCGCTGGAAGATCCAGGAGCTGAACGGCCGGATCGACAACATCTACAACAAGCGGATCAAGGTCTTCAACGAGCACGTCACGTCGCTTGAGACCGTCCTCGAGCTCGCGAGCGAGGAACTCCCCGACAAGAAGGTCATGGAGGAGATGGCGATCAAGGCCAAGAACCTCCTCGAGGATCTCGACAAGTCGAAGGAGCTCGCCGAAGGGATCGCGCAGGTCCAGGAGGAGCCGCAGCCGGACGAGGAGGAGAAGGAGATTCTCCAGGAGATGGAACGCCGCGCGGATCTCGAGATCGAGAAGCACGAGGCGCCGGTCAAGGTCGAGGCGAAGGAGAAGCCGGAGAAGAAGGTCGAGCGCGAGGAGAAGGAGAAACCCGAGAAGAAGTCCGAGAAGAAGGTCGAAGAACCGCCCGACATCATGTTCGAGGAGTAGCGATGTCCATACTGGAAAAAATCTTCAAACGCCGGAAGACGATCTCGTCGATGTCGCTGGAAGAACTGCGGATCGAGGAGAAGCGCCTCGAGATCCGCGAGAACCAGCACATCAACCAGATCGACAAGTACGACAAGATGCGCGAGAACGTCTTCAACCAGGGCGCGAAGACGAAATCCCCCGCGCGACGCCGGGTCTACGCGCGCCAGTTCAACGACTGCTCGATGCGCGTGCAGATCATGGAGAAGGAGCTGTCACGCACGGTGAAGGAGCTCATGACGCTGAACCGCGTCCGCGGCATCATCGAGCGCCAGCGCTCCGTCGGAGGCAAGAACCTCCTCGAGAACCTCTCCGACGAGGATCTCGGCAAGATCATCGGGCTCCTCGAGGACGACAAGGTGACCGAGGAGATCTACGTCCAGAAGCTCGACATGATGCTCGGCGTCGTGAGCGACCCGGCCTACGAGAGCGCCGACGTCGGTAGCGAGGGCGCGGAGGTCCTCAAGACGTGGGAGGCGATGGACGAGGGCGACCTCGACTTCGACGAAGGCCTCAAGGAGGCGAGCGAGCTGTCGAAGGAGCGCACCGGCGGCTCGAAGGAGACGAAGGAGCGCGAAACCGACACGAAGAACAAAGAGGCGGAGCCGAATTGATGGACATCATGAAATGGTTCGGCGCGAAGAAGCGCGACGTCAACCTCTTGGAAGTGAAGCGCGAGGAGATCAAGCTCGGCATCCGCGAGAAGCAGACGATCGCCAAGCTGGAGCGCATCGAGAAGGAGCGCGAGGAGATCTTCTCGAAGGGCGCCAAGATCAAGTCGCCCTCACGCCGGCGCCAGCTCGCGCGCCTCTTCGATCTGAAGGCGCAGGGCCTCAAGCTGCTCGAGCATGAGCTCACCGTCCTCTCGAAGGAGCTCACGACGCTCGCCGCCCTCAAGCTCGCCATGGAGCGCCGCGAGATGTCGCGCGACGGTTCGAGCCACCTCCTCAACCGCGTCGACGAGGCCGAGCTGATGACGATCCTCGAGGACGACAAGATCTCGCAGGAGATGTACGCCGAGAAGCTGACCGAGGTCATGGGCATCATGGACGAGGGGATGAAGGCGGAAGTCGAGTCCTTCGGCCGCGAGGGGGACGAGGTCATGAAGGTCTGGCAGAAAATCGACGACGGCGAGATCGAGGACATGGACGAGGCGATCAAGATCGCCGACAAAGCCGTCCGGGAACGAGAAAAGAAGGCCTCGCTGGAGGAAGAAGCGTAAGGACGCCGCAGCCCATGGAGATGGACGTACATCAACCGATCAAGCGCGCGCTCGCCAAGGCAAAGGAGCACTTCAAGGCCGGCGAGAACGACAAGGCGGCCTCGTGCTATGAGAAGGCGGCGAACCTCCTCGGCATCTTCGCGGAACAGGCGACGAGCCGCGAGGCGGAGCAACGACGCAAGAAGATGGCGATCGAGTATCGCGAGATCGCGCGGCGCCTCCGCTCCGGCGACACCGCCGACGAGCGCGACACGAACGGCGGCGGCGACGATCGTCCTACGTCGACGGGCAAGCCTGCTGCGGCCGCGGCGGCGCCAGGCAGCGAGATCCGCGGGATCGTCACGAACCTCATGCACCAGTCGACGGTGACGTGGGACGACATCGGCGGACTCGACGACACCAAGAACGAGATCAAATTCGCCCTCGGCATGACGCTGGCGAAGCAACCCGTCAACGTGAAGATCGCCGCGTGGACCAAGATCCTCTTCTACGGGCCGCCCGGCACCGG
>CAYXVY010000096.1:0-7905 GCA_964468745.1 uncultured Planctomycetales bacterium
TTCCGCCGGGCAGCGCGTCCGCCGTGGCCGCCGTGTCATTCGGCTCCGATTCGGGCGTAGTCGGGACGACCGCGAACGACAGCGTCGTATCGCTCGGATTCGGGGTCGAGAGTGCGCTGACGTTGGCCGCATCGTCCGTGCTCTTGATCGCGAAGAAGTAAGTCGTGCTGGGAGCAAGGCCCGTTACGACGAACGTGTCCGTCGCACCGGGGGTGCCCGGCGTCGGCTCGCCCGTGGCGGCCGTCGCGGCGGTGAAGTCCGCATCGATTGCGATGGCGGACGTCGAGTATTTCACGTCGTACGAGAACGCCGCTCCGCCGACGCCGCCGTCCTCAAAGGGCGCGGTCCAGGAGAGCGTGACGGTGGTGTCGGTCTTCGTGGTGATGACCAGCGTCGTGATGGTCCCGGGCGCGGTTACGTCCGACGGGGCGGACGTCGTCGCGCTCGGATTCAACGTGGAAAGAGCGCTGACGTTCGGCACTTCGTCGCTGGTCTTGATGCCGAAGTAATAGAGGGTGCTCGCGGAGAGGCCCGTGACTGTGAAGGCCTCCGCCGAGCCTGCGACGAGGGGCGCCGTGACAGTCGTGGCGGGGGTGCCTGCGAGGAAGGTCGTGTCGTCCGTGATGGGCGACGTGGAGTAGCGCAAGTCGTAAGACGTTGCGGTTCCGGTCGAGCCGTCATCGCCCGGAGACGTCCACGCAAGGGCGATGGAGGACGCGGTGACAGCGCCTGTGGCGAGGTCGGTGATCGCGGCGGGGGGCGTCGGATCAGCGACTGTGGTCGTGCCGGTGGGGACGTTGGAGAGGGCGCTTGCGTTGGGCACCTCGTCGCTCGTCTTGACTGCGAAGTAGTAGAGCGTGGCGGGCGTCAGGCCGGTGACGGCGAAGACTTCCGCGGTGCCCGGAATGCCAGGGGACGGTGCGCCCGTCGCCGCGGTGGCCGCGATGAAGGTGGCGTCGTCGATGATGGGGGACGTGGAGTACCGGACGTTGTAGGTTGTTGCCGCCGTGCCCGCCGCGCCGTCATCCGCCTGGGCGGTCCATGTCAGCGTGATCGAGGTCGAGGTGGGCACGCTGGTCGCCAGGTCGGCGACTGCCGCCGGCGGCGTCGTGTCCCCTGCGCTACCGCCCGATCCGCCGTTGCCGTTGCCGCCGCAGCCGGGCGTAATGGCGAGGACGGCCAGCGTGAGCAACAGGATGCCGCGAAGAGCGCATCTGAGCATGGAGTATCTCCCCGGAAAAGTGAGGTTTGGAAATGCAGGAATTGGGGAGAATCCTACGTCCCTATACGCCAAGCGTCAACCGTGATTCACTTTTGAGCGAACGTGCCCGCGGGTCTCAGGGTAGCCAGCGTCGCTCGAAGTGATCTGATGCGATCGTCAGCCCGAGCGCGTAGCCCGCGGCCAGCGCAAAGGCAAAGGCGGGCACCGACAGGAAGATCGCGAGGGAAATCCAGGCGTCGGTCAGACCCGAAAGGACTATGCGTTGAAAGACGCTGCAGGCGCAGGCGCCGCCGAAAAGCGCCAGCCCGCGGAAGGGGCCTCCTCGCAGTGCGTTCAGGGCGACACCGGCGGCCGCGCCCAATACGGCATCCAGAAGCGTGCGCGTCGTGAGCGACGAGGACATCAGCAGCAAGGCAAAGACCAGCGATGCGGCGCCGAGGACCGCGTGCGTTAGTCGCATCGAGCGCAGCCAGTCCCGATGCGCGAGCTCGCGGCGCCGGTCCCCGTCGGCGCGCTGTTCGAGTTCGTCGCGCAGCGCGCGGGGAAGCGTTGCGTCCACGGAGCATTGGACGGCGCGTTGCGGCGGAAATCACGCGGCTCCGCATGCGAACTTCGGCGCGCCCGCGCGATACTACGGGATCTTCACGTCCTTGAGCTCGAACGGCACAACCTTCTCGAGCGTCTTGTCGACGAATCGGAATCGGAGTTCCTTCGCGCTTTGCACCTTCACGCCGACGGCGAACGAGACGCGTAGCCGGACTTTGCGCTCGATAACGCCTCCCGGGCCGACCACGATGGTATTCGAGCCTCCCGGCGTGACGGACTCGGGTTTCGCTTCCTTGCCGTCGCCGTCGACGAGGATGAAGGACTCGGTATCGAGGCGTCGGTCAACCTCCTCCTGGGGGATGTTCTCGGCGCTCTTCGCGCGTCCGATCTCGATTTCGAAGTAACGGCCCCGGGACGAGGCAATTTTAAACACGCAGTCACCCGACTCCTCCACGTCCGTGGCCGACGGGGTATCGAATTTCACGATCGTCTGCGTCAGCGGAAAGAGAAACGTCGCGGTCCCTGCGAGCGACTTGATGCCTGCGGCGCCGGGGGCAAACCCTGCGAGCATGAACGTGCGCTCGAGTTCCTCTCCGAATCCGCCCAAGCCTCCTCCCGCCATGATGACCATCGCGCCCCCTGCCATGGCCTTCGCGCCTCCCATCGGGTTCTTGCTCACCGCGACCTCGGCGCCGGTGTCGTCGATGACCTTCGTGACCTCGTACTTCACCTTCGAAAGCGGCTTGAGGTGCTGCTCGTAGTCCGCGACGAGGACGGCCGTGGCCATTACCGTGGTCGCCTTGAAGTCGCTCTCGCGCGTAATGGTCAGCTTCTGCAGGCGCACGCGGAAGGGGCCCACGTACGCGCACGGTGCGGCCGGATGCACCTCTTTGACCAGCGTTACGACTCCTTCGGTGCGATGCTCGTACGTCAGCTGCTTGAACGAGGAGCAAATCTGGTCGAGCGCCTCGAACATCGTGACGTCCTTGAACTTGCAGGTGTATTCGTGCTCCGGGATGTGGGTGGATCCCTCGATCCTCACGCCGGCCTGTTTCGCCACTTCTTCGAGCACGGTCGCGACGGGCACGCGCTCGAACTCGGCGTTGATGCGGGCGGGCTCGCGGTAGACCTTGGACGCCTTCTCCGCGAGGTCGATCGCCTTGATCGCTTCCGCCGTGCGCTGCTTCACTTCGGCGCTCTCGGACGAGTCGCGCGCCTTCTCGAGGGCGGCGACCGCCTTCGGGCCGATCTTCACCAGCGCCTGGAAGGCGGCCTCGCGGGTGTCGAATTCGGCATCGTCGAGCTTCAGGATGAGTTCCTGGATCTTTGCGTCGTCCTGGATCGGGGCGACGAGCAATAGGGCCAGAGCCAAAAAGCGCATGCGGTTCCTCCCCGTGTCCTCAACTAAACTACGCGCGCGGGCGTGCGGCCGTTTGAGCGGTCGGCAGATCCACCGGCTCCGGCACGCGGCGCACAGGGAAGGGCGAGCCGGTCTTCACGTGGTCGAAGAAATTCCAGCGCACCAGTCCGTCGTCGCTCTGGGGCTCCAGCAGGTAGATGGCGAGATTCGCGAGGGGCTGGGCCATGCGAACGACGAGGTCCCCCTTCGAGGCGGCGAGCACCGTGCGTTCCGATCGCACAAAGAAGACGGACTCAAACCGCTCGGCCGTCCCGACATCGGGGCTGACCGTCTGGTCCTTGCCGAGCACGTGATACGTCTCGCAGGGCACGAGCGCATCTTTCGAAAGCTCCTCGACGACGATGTTGTGCGCGCGCAGGGTTTCAATGACGCGTGCGCAGGACGCCTCGATGACGTAGGCGAACGGCCGGCGCACCCGGACCTCCGGGAAGAATAGGCAGTAGTGGTCGGCACTCCAGCGCTGGAGCTTGCGCCCCGGCAGCCTGCGCTCCTTCTGCGATTCGATGTCCCAGCCCCAGAACTTGACGGGGGGTCCCTTCGCATACGCCGGATATCGATAGATCAGGCGGCCCTGCGCGTCCCGTAACGGAAGTCCGTAGTTGATACCGACGCGATCCTCGGGCCACGGCTTGAGTCCGCGCGCAATCGTGTCGGCATCGGCCGCTTCCACGATTCTCCGGATTACCGACGCACGCTTGTGCGCTTGATCAAAGAGCTCGCGAAGGATCGCAACCATGACGTCGCAGCGCGTCTTGAAATCGGCGTAGGAGTACGCTTCGAGCAGCACGTCGCATCGGCCGGTCAGGCCGCGATAGTGGCTGCCGTAGCGGGGCAGACCCGGGTACGTTTCCCACCCTTTCGTCGGGTCGTCCTGATCGCGCCAGTTGCCGTAGAAGAACGTCCGGAACTTTGCTCGTTTCTCGAGGCGGCGCGAGACGTCGGGCAGAAGCGTATCGCGAACGAACGCGATCGGCCCCGGCGCGCCGCTAGCCGGGTTGTGCGCCGTGTCGAACGTGAGATGGTAGCCGTGAATCGATCCGTCCGTCGTGTGGCAATCGATGAACAGATGCGGGCGCCAGCGGCCGTAGAGCTTCGACAGGTGGCGTGACTCGACGGCCTCGAGCTTCATGTAATCGCGGTTCAGATTGATGCCCACGCCCGTGTAGCGCGTGCCGACACCCCCCTCCGGGCCGATCTGCCCTTCGAGCTTTTTCAGGTCGAGGGCGCGGTTCTTCACATCGATGCGATCATTGCCGTCGGGGTTGTAGTTGGGCACGACGACGAGGACCAGGTCCTTGAGAAACTCGGGGCGCTTGCCCAGGGTAAGATCGCGTGCGAGCATCAAGCACGCCTCTTTGCCCTCGACCTCGCCTGCGTGGATATTTGCGATCACCATGACGACGAGCTTCTTCTTGCGCAGCGCATCTTCCGGCGTGAAAGTCTTCGTCCCCGAAATCACGAGCACGGGCATGTCCTGTCCCTGGCCGCTCGTGCCCATCGATGCGACGTGGATGAGTCCTGTGCGTGCGGACAGGTCGCGGATAAAGTCCTGCACGTCGGAGTGCAACGAGGTCTCGCGGTAGTGCGTCCGCTCCGCGCGGGTGAGGGGGCCTGTGCTCATCAGCGCTTCTTGGGAATCCTCAGGTTGCGGCTCGAATCTTCCTGCACCTTCTGCCAGTCGCGATCGATCGCGCCCGCGTAGAAGCGCTCCGGGTGGGCGATGGCCCACATCTGCTTGCGCACGAGCCGGTTCTCGGGATCGAGTTCGAGGGCCTGCTGGAGGCACATGTTCGCCTCTTCTTTGCGGGCGCGGCTGAGCAGGTTGGTGCAGCCCTGCAGGAGGATCTCAAATTTCGTCGCCGCGCGGTCGACGGGTCGGTCCGGCACGGACTTGGGTGCCTTTTTCGAGACGATCTTCGCGGCTTCGGCCAGGAACGCCCCGTCCCAGCAGTCGAGCAACTCGCGCACGATGCCGCCGGCGTCAACGAGAACGGCGAACGGAATCTCCTTCGCCCCCCAGAGTCGTGAGAGTTCGCATGTGGCGTCGATCAGCGCCGTAAACGTGTATCCGGCCGCGCGCAGGTAGCGCATCGGATGCTCCGGTCCCTGGACGTCGAATGCGATAGTTACGGTTCGAATGTCGGGGTTCTTCTGCTGGAACGCCTGCAGGCGCGGAAGGTCATTGCGGCTGAGGTCCCAGCTGGCCCATCCGGCGAACAGCGCGGGCGCGCCGGCAAAGTCCTCGCGAGACGTCGAGGTGCCCCCCATTGTCGCGAGGCGGAAGAAGGGAAGCCGTTGGCCCGCGCGAAGATCCATCGAGGACGGAGTATAGCAAGCGCGTTTCGAAGTGATGAGTCTTGTGTTTTGAGTCGTGAGCAGATGCTTACAACTCACACGTCATCACGCACTACCAATCAAACTCGTCCCCGAGCATGTCCTGGGCGCGCTTTTCGACGATCTTCGACTTGTTCTCCTTGCGCTTCTCGAGGGCGCGTCGCAATTCGGCCACGCGTTGTTCGAGCTCCTCGAGCTCGCGGGCGCGCGATTCCTCTCGGATGTCGAAGAGCCTGTTGAGCGATGCCATCAGTTCGACCTTGAGGGGCGCGCGGTCCGCTTCGCCCGCCTTGCGGAGCTTCTCGGCAATCGACCACGTGGTGCGTTCCATGCCGGCAAGGTCGCGTCGCCGCTTGAACTCCTCGGGATTCGCCTCGCGCATCTCGTTCATCTCGTCCATGCGGCGGCGCACGTCATTCGCGAGTCGGTTGACTTCATCGATCCGCTTCGACTCGAGCATTTCTGCCATGCGGCGCGCCGTATCGGGCTCGAATTCCGTCGCCCATTGGCGCGTCTGCTCGACGAGGCGCTTGTCGAATTCCTGACCCGGGTGCGGTGGGGCGACGTCGGGGCCGCGCATGCGCCGGCGATCGAATTCCTGCTGTATCTCAGCCATCCGTGCGTTCAGCTTCGCACGCTCGTCATCGGAGAGTTCGCGGTCGCCCAGTTGCTTCTTGAGCGTCGCCATCTCCTGCTGCAGTTTGCGGTCCTCCGGAGACATGTCCTTGTCGCGGGGCTGCTTCATGCTCTTCATGCGTGCGCGGACGTCCTCGATCTGCTGTTTGCAGCCCGCGATGTCGCGCTCGATGCGTGCCGCCTCGTCCTTTCGCTCGGCGATCAGCGCATCTTTGTGTGCGCGTTGCAGCTCCTCGAGACGGGCGCTCAGCTCTTTCTCATGCCGGCGCATCTCGTCGGGATCCTGTCTGCCGCGCGGCGGTTCGGGCGGACCGTCCTGGAGCGTGGGGAAGCCGACCATGGCCAGAAGCATCGCGAAACGCAGCATGGAGTCTCCTTTACCAGTCGTCGTCGTTGAGGCGTTCGATCTTCTTCTTGAGTTCCCGCATCTTGCGGTCGACGTTGACCTCGCGCGTGGGCGGCGGATCCTTCGGCTTGGGAGGCGGGAGGCTCGCGCGAACCGCATCGACCGAATCGAAACGGAACGTCTGATCGTACGCGGTGGGCGCTTCCGTCTTCTTCGGATCGTCCGGACGGGGCGTCTCGGGGCGCACCAGCGGGAAGATGAGGACGCCGATAAGCACGGCGGCAGCGGCGACCGTGACCCAGCGCTGCCAGGCGGGCACGCGCACCGGCTGAGGACGCAGGGTGAGAAGTCGCGCACGGAGCGCGTCCGGCATCGGGGCGCTCGAGGCGTCGCGATAGCGGCGGCGCACTTCCCGCATCTCCTCCACATCGGCGCTGCACGTGGCGCACGCGGCCATGTGCGCATCGAAATCGGACACGTGGCCGATCTCGCCGTGGGCGAGCAGCACTTTTTCGTTCACGAACCGTTCGCAATCGGACGGACTCATTTTCGATATGCCTTCAACGAACTCCGCAGATGTTCCATCGCGTAATGCATCCTGCCGAGGGCCGTATTGATCGGGCAGCCGGTGATGGCCGCGATCTCCTTGAATGACAACCCCGCCTCTTCGCGCAGGAGGAAGACCTCCTTCTGCTCGGGCGGCAGCTCGTGCACCGCCTGCATCAGGGCCGAGCGCATCTCGCGATCCTCAAGGCTACCGGCAGGATCGCGCGCCCGCCGCTCCGGGACGTTTTCGGCGACGTCCTCGAGCGACTGCTGGCGTTGATTGCGCTTGGACCGCGCGTGGTCGATGCACAGGTTGTTCGCAATGGTAAAGAGCCACGAGTCGAAGCTTCCGCCCGGCTCGTACGAGCCGATGGACCGATGGATGCGGATGAAGGCGTCCTGCGTCACGTCGTCCGCGAAGCGGTCGCCAACCCGACGGCGAACGAATCGATGGATCCGGTCGCCGTAGTCCCGCACCAACCTCTCATAGGCCTCTGCCTTGCCGGCCTGGAGGCCCCTGACGAGGTCTGTCATGGCCCACCCATGTGAACGTCGTCCCTTCGGGATTATTGTGCCATAATCCGCGCCGTCCTCCTCCGCCGTCGCTCGCGAAGCTGGAAGGCGTGGGGAAGGCCTCAGGGGACAAGTTGGAGGACACGTGCCGCGGATCGCCGAATACCTCCGAGCGCGTCCTCTGGCGCTGATGGCGATCGGCGTGGTGGCGGGAACGGTGCTTTCCGCGCACCTGGTGTCCCGGCCCGTCTGGACGTGGGCTGCGGTTATTGCGGCGGGCGCGACGCTCTCCGTCGCCGGCCTGCTGCGCCGGGGCGTACCGGCGGCGGCGCTGCTCGTCGG
>CAYXVY010000097.1:0-3471 GCA_964468745.1 uncultured Planctomycetales bacterium
CTACATGAGTCCGGAGCAGGCCGAGGACGCGCGCACGGCCACCGCGGGAGCGGACGTGTTTTCGATGGGGGCGACGCTGTACGCGCTGCTGACCGGCACCGCGCCGTTCGCGGGGACGACGGTGCTCAACGTGCTGCGCAAGACGACGACCGAGCCGCACAAGCCGGTGCGCGAGCTCAATCCGAACATCACGGAACGGACAGCCCGCGTCATCGATCTCTGCCTCGCCAAGACCGCGGACCGCCGCTACCCCAACGCGGGGGCTCTGCGCGACGCGCTTCGGGACGCGCGCGAAGCGATGCTCGGCTCGCCGAGGACGGCGGCGACGGTCGTGCCGGACAATCGCCCCGCTCTCGCCGTGGCGGATTTCTCGCACGGGCCGACGACGGTGCAGCCGGGCGTGCCGGTCGTCCGTCCGGAGGATCAGAAGGCCCCGGCACCGAAAAAGGGAAAGGGCGTCCTGGTTGCGGGGTGCCTCCTCTTCCTCCTTGTTCTCGCTGCGGGCGCCGGGGGCGCCGCCCTCTGGTTCCTCCGATTCAAGCCGCTCAACGATCTTATCGCGAAGGGCGAGGCGTTCGAAAAGGACGGCAAGCTCGACGACGCGGTGAAAGCGTACGCGGAGGCGGCGGAAAAGTACGGCAGCGCGGATGCCGCCGCGAGACGCGCCAGAGTCGAGCAGGCCTTGAAGAGCGAGCAGGAGCACACGACGACGCTCGCGAGCGCGCGGCAGGCGGAAGAGGCGGGCGAGGTCGAGAACGCGATGGCGCTGTACGACCGGGCGCTCAACCTGCGGACGAGCGACGAATCGGTCAAAGCCAAGAATCGCCTGCGCGAGTGTTTGGAAGCGCTCGGCAAGGGGCGCGCGGCGCTCGACATCAGCGAGTACGAGGAGGCGGAGAAACACTACGCGCTCGCGGTCGAGAAGTGCCCCGGCACGAAGGTGGGGAAGGACGGACTCGCCGAGGCGCGCAAGCAGAAGGAAGGCGCCGCCGAGCGAAGGCGGGCGCGCGAGGAGGCGCAGGAAAAGCGGAAGACCGACGCCGACGCGGCGTGGACCATCCTGCAGTCGGCGCTCGCGAAGTGGCCGAGCGACTACGAGCTGTGCATGGAGGCCGCGCGGCTCGCGCTCGACGCCCAACTCTCGGATCGCTACGCCGTCGCGATCGTGTACGCCGACACGGCTTCCGCGAATTCCGACGGAGCGAAGAAAACCGAAGCGGCGGACGTGAAAAAGAAGCTTGGTGTGGCCAAGTCGGCGCTTGGCAACGACGGCGAGCTCATGTCGAGGATCGAGGAGCTGATCGCGAAGGAGCAGTTCGAAGAGGCCGAGAAGCTGCTCGAAAAGTTCTCGCCCGGATTCAAGGGACGCGAGTCTTACAAGAAGCGGATCACGGCGAATCGCTCGTGGAAGCAGGAGATGACCGCGGGCGACACCGCCGAACGCGAGCAGCGCTGGCAGGACGCGCTCGACGCCTACGATCGGGCGTTCAAAGCGGGCGGGCCGTTGCAGAAACAGCGCGCTCAGGCGGCGGCGCAGGGCGTGCGCACGAAGATGGCGGCGAACGATCCGAAGAAGCTCCTCGACGCCGCGGTCACCGACGCCCGCGACAAACTGAATCGCGGCGACAAGGCGGGCGCGGCCACGGCGGCGCGCAAGGCTCTCGAGATCGACGCGAATTGCGCGGAGGCGAAGGACATCCTCGCGAAGGCGACGTCGTCGAGCGTCACGCCCCCGCCGACCGGGACCATCGACGACATCCGCAAGGCGCTGGAGAAGAATCAGCGGCCGGAAGCGCTCGCACTCCTGAAAAAGATCGCAAAGTCGCTGAGCGCGCAGGACCTTCAGGAGGCGACGCACGAATTGTGGCCGGAGCTGCTCGTCGTCACGGCGACGTCGCGGCAGGAGGGTCCGGTCGCGGAGCTGATCGTCGGTCGGGACGGAGCGAACGTAGTGGCCGCGGGGCCGGGATACGACAGCCCGGGCGCGTGGAAGACGGACGATCTCTCGTCGGTCCAGGAGCCGTCGCAAGGCGGCAGCCTCTTCTCGATCACCAACGTGCCGGGCACGCGAAAGATCGTGGCGCTTGCAGGGATGGCCGGAGCCAAGGCTGCGAACATCCTGGCCTTCGACGAGCGCTCGTCGAGCGGCCAAATACTGAAGATCGATGCCGGGGTGGCCGGCACCGTCAACCAGCAGGCGACCGCGATCGTCGCGGCCGGACCGAAAATGCTGATCCGCGTGCGGTTCAACGAAGGGGACGGGTACGGGCCGGACTACTACTCGATCGATATCCTCGATCTGAGCGGGGCCCGCATGGGGGAGATCGAGCGCTCCGCTCGCGGCCAGGCGCATGCGCGCGTGGCGCTATCGGCCGGCGGCATGCTCGCGACGGGCGGGGGGCGATACAGCACGTACAAGCGCGACGGCAAAGTCGACGAGAAGGACAAGATCGACCCGCACGTGTACGTCTACTCGATCCATGGCACCAGCAAGAAAATGGAGTTCGCGTACGAGGCTTCGTTTGGCGAGGTCACGTGCCTCGAGTGGGCGGCCGGCGGCAAGAGACTCTTCGCGGGGACGAGCAGCGGCAAGGTGATTGCGATAAACCCCGAGAAGAAAGAGGTCGCGGAGGCCTGCGACACGAGAGCCGGGGTGACCGACATCACGGCGGAGCAGGTGCGCGCGGCCATCGTGTCGGGTGGAAAGGTGCGTGTCGTGCAGTTCGACACGCAGTCCGCCGGCACGGTGGCGATCGAGGGCGTCCGCTCCGCCGAGCTGCTGCCCGACGACAAGGGGATCATCGTCGGTTGTGACGACGGGAAGCTCCGCAGGCTCAGTCCACAGTCGCTGCGATGACGCGAGAGATGAAAGATCGGGGATCAAGGATCAGAGGGGGAGGCGCCTCGGTGCATGGAATCCATGTGTGTTGCAAGGCCGAACCCGCGGCGGCAGACGGCTTTGATCTCTCATCTCTGATCTTTGATCTTTCGCCGTGAGATCACGCGCGGCGGTCGTCACGGGCGCGAATCGCGGCATCGGCGAGGGGATCGCTCGGCGGCTCGCGCGCGACGGGTACGATGTCGCGGTCGTCTACCGCAAGTCGAAGGGACCGGCGGAAGCGGTCGTGCGCCAGCTCACGCCGAACTCGATCGCCGTTCGCGCGGACGTCACCGACGAGAAACAGGCGAAACGGGCGATCGACGCGGCGATCAAGGCGTTCGGTCGCGTCGACCTGCTCGTCAACAACGTCGGCGACTTCTTCTATTCTCCCGTGAGCGACTTCAAGCTGAAGGAATGGCGCGAGTTGTTCGCTAGCAACATCGACAGCGCGTTTCACTGCGCGAAGGCGGTGCTGCCGCACATGCGGAAGCGCCGCGCCGGGGTCATCGTCAACATCGGGGGCGTCGCTTCGCAGACCGTCCGTGGCAATCCGCGCATGTTCCCCTACGCGATGGCGAAGACGGCGCTCG
>CAYXVY010000098.1:0-23382 GCA_964468745.1 uncultured Planctomycetales bacterium
AGCATGACGTCGCGGACGACCGGCTCCACGGTGGAGAGTTATACCTACACCTTCCGGAACGAGCTGGCGACCTACACCAAGACCGAGAGCGCGGTCACCACGGCGTCGTTCAGCTATTCGTTCGGTCCCCGCTCCGGCGATCGCATGAACAAGATGAATCTCGTCACCGGCGTGACCGAGTGGTACATGATGGAAGGCCGGGACACCGTGGCCGATTATGAGACCACGTCGTCGACGCTCGCCTTCGTCTACAAGCGCCGGTACGTGAACGGCCTCGGCATAGACAGCAAGCTGGCGCGGATGGAGGCAGGCGGCACGCTCCTCTGGTATTCGAGCGACGCGATCGGGTCGGTCAGCCAGACGCTTGACTCCTCGCAGGCGATTGTCAATCGCCAGCAGACCAATGCTTGGGGCGAGGATCTGGAGATCTCGCAGGCGGTCGTAGATCGCCAGGGCTTCTCGGGTCGCGAGCGCGACGCGGAGAGCCGGCTCATGCACTACCGAGCGCGGAGCTATGACCCGGCGCTCGGCCGCTTCCTCCAACATGAATCTGTTGTCCAAAAACGCGTTACAGGTCACTACAGCTACGCCATGTCGCGACCAACCTCAGTCATCGACCCCAGTGGCAATGATGCCACGAATATTGAAGGGGATCTCGCAGCGGTAGATTGGACGAGCCCTGCTGAGTTACTACTCCAGCAGGCGCAGAATCCGCCGAGCTCGCCAAAAATCAAGGCAACCAAAGGATTCAAGAATCAGAAGGACGAGCAGGACGCGATCAAAGCGTTTACTGCCGCGGTGAATGACGCGGCTGCGCTGATCCTAGACGTCGTGAAGTGGGAGAAGAATCCAAACATGGCGCCGGCTAGTTGGCATCTGTTTTTTGGTGGGCCGGCATTCCCGGACGCACATCCTGCATTCTGGATCGACTATCGCCGCAAGCTGGAGACGATCGTCAGGATTGGGTCTAGTGGCGACGTGGTTCTGGAACTGGAAAAGGGATTCAACGCGACGACCGTCGCGCAAGTGCTGACGCCCCACAGATTCATTATCTTTGAGGCCAATACAATCCACTTGTACGAACCGCAGTGGCTACGTCCTCCTTGGTTGAAGGGATTCAGGCTGAACGAATTTCCCAATTCAGGGCTCGTGATGTTCACTGGCACGCAGTCCTCGGTAATGCTGCATGAATTGTCGCACTGGGCCGGCACTCACGATGGAAGCGGTCGCGAGCACGTGTCCCGCTATGCAGATAGCAACGCATACTCGCTTGAGTTCTTGGCCGTAGAAGCGGGATATGTCAAGTGATGCGGCAATCGCTTCGATTCGTGACTAGTATGATCGTGTGCGCCATGACTCTCGTTGTCGCTGAGGGGTGTAGCCAACCCCAGTGGGCCAAGGATAATGATCGCCGCATGGCGCTGGTTGAGCGAGCGAGGCACACTAACGAGCTTGCTGCTCGGGTCCGATTGCTGATTCAAGCGCTCGATGGCGAGACACCTCTAGGATGGGCAGCGCAAAGTGCTGAGCAAGAGGCCCTCTCCGACCTACTAGAGGTAGGGAAGCAGATACTCCCAGAGCTGCGAATCGCATTGGAGCGCTGCAGCCCTACCCAGCTCAGGTTCATAGGGCTGCTTATGGCGCGCATCGGCTCGCGCGAAGGCTTTACAGTATTGTGCCGCTCAATCAACGGAGAGATGCGGCTGGGCGGTAGCGGACACAATGCTCTGGGCACGCTGCTAGCCGTCTTCGAGGTTGACGAGGAAGTGATTCTACCGTCAAGAGAACCGGATCTGAAAGCGCTGGCTGATTGGGAACGCGACAGTCTGCCTTATGTGCGCTGGGCCCCCGATCAGCGCAAGTTTAGCGTTGATGAGGATGCCCGTGCGTCAAAACGCCCGACGAGCGACTGAGACGTTGGGGCTTTTTCGAATCCGGACGCAGTGCGCGAGGGATGGAGATTCGAGATCGTGGCGTTTGTTGGGAATGTCATATAGGCCCAGCGCCTGTTTGGGACCGCTGGCGCCCACGGGCGGCCGATCGGCAGCCGTCCTGCTGGGCGCATTCTTTGGCCGTGACGGTGCCGCTGACGAGCGTCGAGGCGGACCTCGAGCCGGTGACAACAAGCGAGCGACATCCGAAGATCGGCCTACGCTACCCGGCGGAGGCGCAGAATCGGCAGCCGACGATCGCCGTTCACGTGCGACACGATGAGAGCGCCTTCCGTGATCCGCCGCACACGGCGCATCGGCTTCGACAGCTGAACTTCGTCCGGCGTGCGTCCGGCGAGCCCCTCGTGTGGACGCTCGCGGTTGTACCACTGGAACGCGTAGGCACGGAGATCGCGCTCGATCGACTTGATCGGACGATAGAGCAGCATCGCCCGCGCGTACTCGTCCTTCATGCTCCGGAAGAAGCGGTCAATGATCGCCAGCGGCTGACTCGACCCGACCCGGCCGAATCGCCGCCGGATGTTCCGGCGCGCAAGGCAGCGCGTGAATCGCTTCGAGATGAACTGCGATCCGCGGTCGGTGATCACCCAGCGGGGTTTGCCGTGTCGCGCGATCGCATCTTGCATGAGCGCGACGGCGAAAGCAGCGCGAGGCTCTCCCGGCGACACCCGCAACGCAAGGATCTTGCGTGAAAACGCGTCGATCACCACGCCTACGATCACCGAGCGAAAGAAGCCGGAGACGACGGTGAAATCGACGAGAACCATGTGCCCGGGCTTCTTCGCGCGAATGGGTCGAGCGACTCGCCGACGTTCCGGC
Organism: uncultured Planctomycetales bacterium; assembly: GCA_964468745.1. GTDB lineage: Bacteria > Planctomycetota > MHYJ01 > MHYJ01 > JACPRB01 > JACPRB01. The sequence goes on from CAYXVY010000098.1 coordinate 2,772, forward strand.
TTTGACCGAAGTCGTGGCCGTTGTCGAAGGAGCCGCTGGACACTCGACCGAGATGCTTTGAAGCCGAGCCGCCCCAGGATCCCGGCAATCCTCCGACTCCCCCAGCGCGGCCACTCGCGCTTCAACCTCCCTACGAGATGGTGAACGAGCTCCGGCAAGCGATTGATCGGCGGCCGGGCTTGCACGAGACGCGCCACGCCGCTTCGAATCTCCTTCTTCCAATTGAGGATGGTCTGCTCAGCCAGGACGAATGCCCGTGCGACGGCCTTCACGGCGAGACCATAACGTGCCGCGTGCCAGAGGATCTCGAGGCGTTCCCACGACCTGTAGACGGGTCGCGAATGGCCGCCGAGGCGCAACAGCCGGTCGCGCAGGAGCTCGTTTTCGGTATGCAGCCGCTCGATGCGTTCGCGCAAGGCATCAAGTTCCGCCGTAAGCGGACGACGTCGATGGGCCTTCGCCCGCCACGCGTCGTGCGCCTGGCCGATCAGCCGGGCGATGAACAGGAGGGTCTGGATCATGCGGGTAGTATGCCCCCGTCAGCGACCCATGTAAGCCCGCCGATGATCCTGCCGATGACGGCTGTGTCCAAGCCGTTGGATGGCGTCGCCCGCCGCACGTCGGGAGGCATCGTGCGGCGAGAGACCCGAACCGACGGCGTCTCGGTAAGACCGGGTGAAGACATTCCGAGCCGCATGGCGCCGCATGCCGTGTGTGCCCGTGACTTGGCCGCCCACGGCCCGCATCGCGCGCGCGTAGGCGGATTGATAGCCACGATGGGCCGCGAGGTGGCCCCGGGTGTGTGACAGGTAGAGCACGATTCGGCGGTGAAGGTCGGGCGAGATCGTGAAGATTTGCACCTTGCCTCCCTTGCCGACGATCATGATGCGGTGGCCGTCGAGAACGGAGGCGGCCGTCACGCGCGTGGTCGCTGAGATGCTCCGACAACTCGTTTCAAGCTGAAGCTGCGCCGCGAGATGATAGACCCGCGCCTGGTCGGTGCGCCCGAAGTGACGCGCGTCCCACTCGCGGAGCTTCGCGATCGCACGCTGGACGACGTCCGCGGACGGCGTCGCGCGCTGCGGGCCGGCGAGCTGACCCGACTTCTGCAGCTCACGGATCTTTTGACCGTACTTCTCAGAGAGTGCAGCGAATGATCGCGTCTGGCCGGTGAGCGCGCCGAACTTGGCGAGCGCGCTGCGCATCTTGTTCAACGTCTTCGCGGCGAGCCCCTTCTCGATGCCGCGATCCATGAACGCGCGGAACTCGTGCTTCCCAAGATCCTCGAGCCGCTGGGCACTCGGCGCGAGGGCGACGAAATCCTTCAGCACCGACTCGTACGTGCGCAGCGTATTGCCGGTGAAGATCAAGTTGCGGGTGTAGTGGTTCGGGTCACTGTGATCACGAATGCCGCGCATCTTGAGACCATGCTTGGTCTCGCCCTGCGCGCGCTGCTCGTGCCAGCGTTCGAACGCCCGCCACATCCTGTCGTGCAGATCCTGTTTGAGACTCATACGCTCCTCGTGACCCCGTCACCTTCGCCTAGACCATCTCCATGGGGATCGCCCGCTGCGATCTTCGATTCTCGCGCGATTTTCGTGTTCAGCGCAGGAGCCGCCTGAGCGGATCCCGGAAAGTCGGCGCTTTTTCGCTGGGAGAGCGCCGGAAAACCCCGCCGCGTGCACGAAACTGGCGCGTCGCGCGCCGTTTCGTGCACGCAGCTGCGTCCTCTCGGGACCGCGCGCGATCCCGCTTTCTTGCGGAGCCCGAGGATGGGGCCTCCGGGCAAGGCTGGCCGCATCCCGCGATGCCCTCCTCGGTGCGTAATGCACGTTGAGGACTGACGCGGAATCCGTGACGGCCGAAATCCCTGCCAACGACCGGATCTATGTCATTCGCCACCGGATGTGTGTACGGGCGCTCCAATGTGTCGCCCGCCACCCGCATGACTACAGGAGAAGGGAGAACTCTGGCTGCAGTACGCCTTCGCGCATCGCAGCCGACGCGGAAGGGAATAAAGGGGAAAGAGAGGAGATAAGTGCGGGGGATGAGCGGCGAGCGAAGAGTCGCCCGACCGCCCATGCCCGGAGACCTCGCCTTCCCGGCATAGACCCGTCGTCCGTCCGCTTGTGAAAGAGCAACCGTCGTGACTAGGCTTGGTTCGCAGGCCGTCCCCGCTTGCGCGAAGACAGGTCCTGCGGGAACGGGATCTCCGTCCAGGTCACGGGACGGTCACTCTTTCCGTTAGGGGTCAGGCCCCTTGGGGGCACCACCTGTGGGGAAACATCCCCCAGACGCGCGGCCAGCGATTCGACGGCGGCGAGCGGCGACGTCGCGTCGTCGCCCGCCCCGTCGTCGTAGAAGACGACCTTGACCCGGCGCTTCTCCCCGTCGACCTCGATCTCGTGGACGAACGCGCGCAGGAAGCGCTTCCGCTCATCCACCGTGCCGGTCTCCAGCACGGCCTTGAGATGGACGACGTAGTCCGCCGCCTGGCGGGCGATGGCCTTGAAGTCGCGCGCGACGATGCCCTCCGCCCGCGCGGCGACCCGAAGGGCCCGAAGTTCCGTCTCCAGCGCTTCGATCTCGTTCTTCAGCTTCCCGAGGGCGTCATTCAGCATGGGCAAGAGTTCGGGAGAGACGTTCGCAACGAGGAGATTCACCTTCTCCTTCTTCTCCGCGATCTTCCGCTCAAGGTCCCTGATCTCGATGTCGCTGGACCCGGCGGCCAGCCGCCCGGCGACGAGGGACTGCTCGATGGCCTTCTCCAGCTCGTCACGGCCGGCGAAGAGCCCTCCCTCCCCGAAGATCCGCCTGCGGATTTCTGCGATCATCCACGCCTCCAGCGGCTCGGCGGGAACGAGATAGCACCGGCAGACGGTCTTCCCGCCCATGTGGTAGCCGCCATCCAAGTACCGGCGGATCTGGCTTCGACGGTCGGTGTCGCCTTGGAAGCGATACCCGCAGTGGGCGCACTTCATGAGGCCGTCGCCCGTGAGCAGGTAGGAGGACCGGGTGCCGGAGCCTTCGAGCTTCTTCGACCCGAGCTTGTGCTCGTCGAGCTTCTCCTGCGCGTCGTCCCACACCGCCTTGTCCACGAGCGCCTCGTGGCAGTCCTGGACGACGATGCATCCGGCTTCCTTGCGGTGCACGAATTCCCGCCCCGGGACGTCCTTCCGCTCGATGACGGACGCGTAGCCGCTCGCGGTCTTCTCGATCGTGAGCCAGTGGTGCTTGCCGTCGCTCCGGCGCCCGTAGACGAGCGCGCCCTTATAGGCGGGATTGAGGATGACCCCGCGGATGCCTGAATGGAGCCACTTCCTGCCCCGCGGCGGAGGAACGCCCTTGGCGTTCAGCCAGCCGGCAATCCGGCGCAGGCCCCATCCGTCCTTGACGAACTTGGCAAAGATGAAGCGGACGATTTCGACGAAGTGGGCCGTTCCGAGCACGAGTTTCACCTTGTCGCCCTTGAGCTTGTCCGACCCGGCCGAGCGCCGCTTCCCCTTGTCCTCGATCGCAGGGAGCGTCTCCACCAGCGTGCCGTCCGGCGTGCGTTTCTCGACCGCCTTGTCCGGCCGGGTCGTGTACCGGTACTTCGGCTTCCCGTCCGGGCCGTAGGTGATGCGGTCGTAGCCGTACGGCGCCGTGCCCCCGGGCCACCAGCCCTTCTCGGCGAGCGAGCATCCGGTCCGAAGTCCGTACTTCGAAAGCGTCACGCTGTAGTCGTACGCCTGCTCGCTCTTGATGATCGCCTGCACGAAGTCGGCGATGTTGCCCCGGCTGCGGATCTTCTCCGTGACGGAGTAGAACTCGTAGCCGGAGCGCTCGACCTCGACGAAGTAGGAGAAGATCTTCTTCGCGTCGTCGAACCGTCCGAACCGCGAGATGTCGTACACGAGGATCGGGATGAAGTCGGAATTCGAGCGCACCGGGTTGGGGTGCGTCCGGACGTACTCGAGGACGGCGAGGAGCCCGGGGCGCGTCTCATCGTGCCCCCTCTCGCCATCGTCCTCGAACGTCACGACGACGTTCGTCAGGCCGAGAGCCGCCCGCTCGACCGAGAGCGTCTGCTCCTGGTCGTCCAGGCTGGCGTCCTGCGAGTCGCTCGAACACCGCTTGTAGACGAGGCACTCGGTGCCTTTCCAGAGTCGCTGCACATTCCGGATCATGAATTCACCTTCGATTCTCTACGCCGCTTTCCTCTGTTCCCGAGGCTCCGCGTTGCGCGCGAGCGTGTATCGAACGAGGAGACGCACCAGCGTGCCTCGCGCGTCCGCGCGACGCCCTGCGACCTCCTTGGCTGGAGGTCCCGCGACCGGGAAGACGGCGTACGCCTCACGAATCTCCTTGGCAAGGGACACCTTGGGGCAAGGAACAGCATTGGATTCGATTTCCTCGTTCAGCGGCGCAGCAGGGCGGACAGCATCAGCTGACCGTCGGGGCGCCGCGTGATCTCCCTGGAGTTGATCGTGGCCCGGTGACGGAAGGCTCGGGACGCAAGGGGCGGCAGCCGCCTCCGCATTCTCGGGTCCGCGATCGACGCCAAGGACGTTCTCAGAACGGACGGTGCGAGGGAGGGGAGCTTGTTGCGCAGATGCTTCGTGGCGGGCCTCGTCTTCTGGGTACGCTCCTGCCGGGGCAGGGCGTCGGTATAGGCCGTCGCTGGTCGCTTCAACCGCTCCGGGCCCGGAAGGTTCGGGACAATCGGCCCGGCCCGGAGAGCGATCCTGGATTTCCGCCATACCCCACCCTCCCTGGAGGGGACGCGCACCTGCTTTGCCCCTCCATATAGATAGGATGGTTGAGGACGGCTCGAGCCTGCCGGAAATCCGCACGTTCGTCTTCTGTTCTCTTGAGCAATCCAGCGCTCTTCATTCACTTCCTTCCCTTCCGTTTCTCCCTCCTCGCGCGCGACTTGCGCGAGGGCTCCGTGCCTGCGGCACACCTTGGGCTGCGCTCTCAGGCAACGCGCCGGCCGGAGGGCATCGTGCACCACGTGATTGAACTGTTGACATATCGTATGGGGTCTGACTATAGTTCCTCGCCGCGAACGAGAGGCGGCATCGAGTCGGGAGGAGGGGGAAGCGCGCACGCAGACGTAATGGGGGAGTTGTGCTCGCTTCCGGGGTTCTGAGGCCGAGTTGGCGCCTTCGGACTCTCTTCCTCTTATTCCTCGCTGCGCCGTTCCTCTTCTCGAGCGAATTGGTTCGAGGCGCGCCAGACACTTCTCGTCCGCGAGTTCCGGAACGTGAGTGGAGGGACGAGTTCGGAAATGTCATCAAGAAGCTCGACCGCGACGGAAGGCTCACCCTCTTCACGTGGGACCTGAAGGGGCGCGTCGTGCGCATCGATGGATTCGCGCGGCGCTTCGCGCTGAAGGAAGCGGAAGGGCCGCTCGAACGCAGCCCGACGTGGACGCACTGCTTCGAGCGGAGCGAGGACGGCGTCGTCACGAGGGAGATCGACTGTTCTGGCCGTGCGCACACGTTCTCGGCAGAGGAACGCGCGAACGTCGATCTCCGGCGCGGGACAGCGCTCGCCGAGCACAAGCACCCGAGGTCAACGGAGAGGACCGAAGGCGGCATCGAGAAGCCATGACGCCCGAGAGAAGGACCACGTGATGAGCAGAGCCGTCGCTGGATCGCGCCGACACGGGGGCCTCCTGGTCGTGGGGCTGTTTGCACTGTCGGGAGTAAGCCTTGTGGGCATCTGCGCGTGGGCGTACGCTGACCGCTTCTTCGCCTCCGACGCACTCGCGCAGGCGCAGCAGGCTATGAATTTCGGCGACGCGGACCGCGCCGCGAAGCTTCTCGAGCCCTTCGTGGCCGCGCGCCCCGATCACGTCGCGGCCCGTGCGCTTCTCGGGCGCGCGTACCTGAAACTGAATCGTCCGCAGGACGCCGCCGCCCAACTCGCGGAAGCCGTGACGCATGCCCCCAAAGATGCGTTGCTCTGGGCGCTGCTCGGGGATGCGCACCGCACCACGGGATCATCCGGTCGGGCGCTCGCCGCGTACGTCCGCGCAACGAACCTCGCGTCGTCGGACGCGCAGGTCTGGCGGAAGCGCGGGCTGCTGGAACTCGAGACCGGGGATGGCTCCAGCGCCACCCTTTCGCTTTCGCGCTCGTACGAACTCGACGGCACGCAGCGCGACCTGCCCGAACTCATCGCACGCGCGGCGCAGTTGACCTGCGAGCCGAGCCGCGCCGCGACAGCGCCCACACCGCGTCCGGCGGGAACGGCACGGCGCGAGCCCGGTGTCCCGCTGCCTACCCCTCCTGATCCCCTCTCGGAGATCGAAAAGTCGAGGCGCAAGTAGATGAAGAAGCACACGTGGATCCTGCTCGCGGGCCTCGCGCTGCTCATCGCGGTGGCGCTGGCCCGTGTTCGTGCGGTGCATGAGGCGCGCAGCCAGGCGGCCCAAGCGTCGTCGGCGGACGCGGTGGCGAACGCCCCCCGCACCGCCACGCAGATCAAGCCCGGCAAGGAGCCGGAGCTCGCACGCGCGACCCGCGACGCCTCTATCCGCCAGCTTGTCAGGAACCTCAAAGTCGCCGTCGCCAAGGGGGACGAAAACACCGAACGCGCCCTGCGCGAGGGACTCGCGAAATACGGCGACGACGCCCGCACCATCATGGATCAGGAGGGAGTCCGATGAGACGCACCACTCTGGCCGCCGGGTTCATTCTCATCGCCGCGCTCGCAGCGCTGCCGCAGCCTCCCTCGCCCGTCCGCCTCGCGAGCGAACGCCATCCGACGAACGACGCGCTGAACGCCTTCCCGCACTTTACGCCGCTGCAGCCCTTCGCCTCACTCATCGCAATCGACTCGAGCGGAACCGTGCACGGGATGGGCCCCAACGCGTACATCAACGACAAGTTCGAGCGGCGCGGCTCGCCTCCGTTCGTGATGTTCCCCGCCGGCAGCGGGAACACGTTTGTCGCCGTCACCTCCGACGATGTCGTGCACGCCGTCGGCCGCGGCTTCGTCGAGCCGTCGCCGGGCGACTTCAAACCGGCGTTTCTCCGCCGCGCCCGCACAGGCGAGACCTGGGGCGCGATTTCGAGCACCATCATCCCGGAGAAATTCGAGACCTTCCCCGGTGGCTCAAGCAAGACCTCATCCACGCAGGGCCCGTTTGGACTCGCGGCTTCCTCCGGCGCCACGCATGCGCTGATGCACCAGATGGATACCGAGGTCACGGTCACAGCCACCACCACCACGACGAAAGTGACCCAGAAGATCCTCGTCGCCTCCGGCGGAGGGTACTCGCCCGTCACCGTCCACGAAGTCGAGGACACGGGCGTGTCCGATGGCGCCACCTCGTTCACTTCTATCGCGGGTCTCCGTATTGCCGCGTCCCCTTCTGGTAGCATCGCCGTCGGATGGTCGGAGCTGCACGGCACGAGTCCCGGCCCCGGCGTCGACCCGACCATCACGCAGACCGTCCGCGTCGCCTTCGGCGGCGGCACGACCACCATCGCCGTCGGTGACGACCAATTCTTCGGCGACGTCGCCGTCGACTCCGGCGGCGGCCTTCACGTCGTGTGGATCGAAGCCGCCACCGGCGCGCACAAAGTCCGCTATCGCGGCGCCGCGACGGAGGTCGTCTCCTCCGCGACGACGCCCACGATCACCAGCGCGCGCATCGCGACCGACTCGCAGAATCGTGCGCACGTCTTCTGGGTCTTCGATCAGACGTCGGACCTGCCCCCCGGCGCCCCGCCCACAGCGCGGCGCATCGCATATGCCGCCCGCATCAGCGGAAGCTGGCGCCGTCGCGAAGGGTTCAGCGGCGCGTTCAATGGCGCGCCGCTCGCGGAGGCGCGGGTCGGCCCGCGCGACCAGCTTGCCTTCACGCTGGTCGACGGCCAGACCGGGCGCAGCTACGAGCCGAACATCGGCGCGCAGGACGCGTACGGCGAATTCGCGATGGGCCCCGGCGCGAGCGCCAACGTCACCACCGGCAATCTCTCGGTCTCGGTGCCGATCTTCTCCAGCCGTGGCGTCGGCTTCGCCACCGGGCTCGCCCTCGCGTACAACAGCCTCGACGATAATCGCGGCTCGCTCGGGCCGGGCTGGATCCACAACTACACGATGACCCTCGACGAGACCTTCGAGGTCCCGTTTGACGGCTTCACGCCCTTCTCGCAGGCGGGCCGGCTGCTGCGCCTCGGCGACGGCCGCGCCGTGCGGATGAAGCCCGTCAACCTCGGCATCGCCTCCCTCTACATAGCGCAGGACGAATTCGGCACCGTTGGCGTCGCTTTCGACATGCCCCACATAGTGGCCGCCGCGTCGGTCGGCATGCCCTGGCTCCCATCGAAGCTCGGTGGCGTCCCGGGCGACCGCCGCATCTTCGTCACAAAGCACGGCACGATCTACATCTTCGACCTCGGGGGCCGCCTGCGGAGCATCCGCGACTCGCAGGCCCCGCCGAACGATATCGGCTTCACGTACTCCGACAATCCCGCCGTCGCGGACCAGGCCGACGCCGTTGGCACGACACACCTGCAGCTTGTCCTCACCTCCATCACCGACAGCGCCCCGCGCACAACGTTGCTCACCTACGATTCCTCCAACCGGCTCGAGACCGTCGTCGACCCCGGCTCGGGCGCGTACGTGCTCGGCTACACGGGCGGCAAGCTCACCAGTGTCGCATTTTCCTCCGGTACGGGGTTGCCGACTTGGGGCTTCGACTATGTCGGCGGTTCATCGAAGCTGTCGCTCCTCCAGACGCCGCGCGCGAAAGCTGGCGGCTACGCCTGGAGCTTCACGTACGCGGACGATCATCGTGTTACCCGCGTCGACGAGCCAATGGAGGAATCGGTCATCGATGAAACGGGGCCCGACGCACCGCCCACAGACTTCTCCGCTTTCCGCGAGATCGTCTACGACGACAGCGCATCGCCGCTCGCCACGATCGTCGACCGCCGGGGGAACGCGACGTCGATCGAGTACCAGTACGTCCGCGCGATCGTGACAAAGCTGACTGATCCGTTTGCGAAGTCGATCGAGCGTACGTTCGACGGCACGTTCCGCAATACCGTCGCGTTCAAGGACAAGCGCGGCTTCAGCACGACTTACGCCTACCACGCGCTCGCCGTCCCGTTGTATGTGCACGACAACCTGCACACGACCGTGCGTCCGGATGGTGACACCCCCGGTGCGGGGACGCTCCCCGCGATTGAGTACACCTTCACCACGGACGGCTTCAACCGCGTGCACACCGTCACGGACTCCCGTGGCGCCCTTTCGACTCACGTCTACGACGGCTCGGGCAATCTCAAGGAAATCCAGCATCCGCTCGTGGTGCAGTCCGACGGCACGACACAGACCGCGACAGACAAATTCGACTACGATACGCGTGGTCGCGTCGAGCGCACCGAAAGCGCGGACGGTCGCGTGGTCAGCTTCCAGTATCTCCACCCCAGCGGCCTCGTTTCGCACATCCGCCGCGGCTCGAACGTGGGCTCCGAGATTTTCGATTACGACACGCTCGGCAATACGACGTCGCATAAGCGGCCGGCGTCGGGCACGACTACCTATGAGCTGGACGCGCTCTATCGCGTCGAGAGGGCGCATGCCCCGCCCGGAGACGATGGCGTCGCAATCGTGCACTATTTCCGCGACGTCGACTCTAACGTGGTTAAGACGGTCGATCCTCAGAACGGCACGACCGAATTCACGATCGATCGCCTTGGCCGCCCAACCGAAACGAAGAACGCGAAGGGAGATCGCGCGACGACCGTGTTCGATCGCGAAGAGAACGTCCGCCGGCTAACGGACTTCCGCAGCAGCGTGTCCATCAAGACCCTCTACGACAAATTAAACCGCGTGGTGCGGCAATTCTCGAACCGATCGCTCTCCGCGGACAGCCGCAGCCCCGGCGGCTCGACGGCGTTTTCGGAGACGGAGTTCGAGCACGACCCCGATTCAAACGTGACGCAAGTGATAGCGCACGGCGCCGCGAACCGCGCGACAGAGCGCAGCTATGACGCTCGGAGGAACGTGCTCCGCACCAAGCTCGCTCTCGCCGGACTCGAGGACGTGATGGAATACGACGCCAACGACAGTTTGACGAGGTCGTATCGCACTGAGGGAGGCGCGTTCAACAGCGGCAACCGGTCGGAATTCGACGCGCGCAACAGGGTGACGAAGTCGATCCAGCTCCGCGGCGTCTCGACGGACGGGCCGACGACGAAGCACATCTTCGACCGCGACAGCAATCGCGTGACGGTCATCGATCCGCTCGACCACGCGATGAGATTCGTCTTCGATGACCTCGGCAGGCAGACGGAGACGAAGGACGCACTGAACGTGACGATTTCAAGAACGGAATATGACGAGAGCGACCGGCGTACGAGGCAAATGGCACCGGACCCGGTGTCGGGATCTGCGACCCTCGTGGCTCTCGAGGAGTTCGAGTACAACGACCGCGACGAGCTGAAGAAAGTGAAGGACGCGTTCGGCGTCGTCGTTCAAGAGAACTTCTACGACCTGCGCGGAAACATGCGCGAGACGAAGGACGCGCTCGGCGTCGTCGCAAAGTTCGAGCACGACGAACTGTCGCGCGTGGTCAAGGAGACCCGCAACTTCGTCGCCAGCGCCGCGCCGTCCTCGACGGTGAACGTCTCGATGGAGTACGGGTTCGACGCGAACTCGAACCGGACGACGACCAAGGACGCGAACGGCCGCACGTACACTACTGTCTTCGACGCCGCCAACCAGATGCAGGCGATGGTAACGCCGCTTGGGAAGTCCGAATTCACCCGCTACAACGAATTCGGTGAGAAGTCCGAGCAGGTGGACGCGAACGGCAAAGTTGTGACGTTTGAGCACGATGCGCTCGGGCGGACGACGTTGGAGTCGCACGGGGCGCCGTACTCCGTGACCATCTCGCGCGAGTGGGACGCCTCGGGGAACAGGACCCGCCTTTCGGACGGGACGTTCACGGAGGTGAACACGTTCGATGAGCTCAACCGGATGACAGGGACGAGCTGGTTCGTCGGGGCGACTCCGTTTCGCCAGCTCGGCTACGAGTACCTAGAGAACGGCCTGCGCTCGAAGATGCTTGGACCGGAGCTGAAGCCCGACAGCACGCCTGTCGAGACGGTTTACGATTACACGGACAACGACCAGCTCCAGAAGATCAGCGTCGTCGCGAGCCCGGCGCAGGTGATCTCGGAGTGGACATACGATGCCGGCCATCGCAAGCAGACCATGATCCTGGGCAACGGCGCGGTCCAAACCATGGGGTATGACGCGAAGGAACGCCTCGCCTCCATCGTCACCCGCAAGAGCGACACCACCGTTCTCTCCAGCTTTGTCTATTCCTACAACGCCCGGGACGAGCGGACCGGCATGGCGCTGGCGCACCTGTCGTCGTCGGTCGTGTTCGGCTACGATGCGCTGGGGCGTCTCAACGCCGAGACCTGGTCCGGCAGTCTCGCCTTCGCCGGAACGTACGGCTACGACCCCGCGGGCAACCGGAACTTCAAGTCCACCCCGGCCGGAACCTTCGTCCTCGGCCTGGACGCCGACAACCGCGCCACGTCGGAGTCGGTCGTCTCCGGCAGCGAGGAAGTCTTCGGCATACCGGTGGTCGATTCCACGAAGCCCGGTCATTCGTCGTCCGTCCTCAACGACGGCGATCTGTCGGACAGTCCCAGCGCGAACAAGTGCTGGCGCAGCGGCGAGACCGCCGTCCAGCACTTCGCGGGCCTCGCGCTCTTCTCCGCGAAACCCATCGGCAAGGTCATCCTCTATATCCCCACCCAGGGAAACCGCGGGATGAGGCGTTTCAAGATCCAGGTCGGCGATGGCGCGACTTTCACAGATGCCGCGCCGACGTCGCTCATCGGAGCCAGCCCTTCATCAACGCCGGGCTGGCTGATGACTGAAGATGTGCACGAGGTCACGATCGAGTTCGCGGCAATCAGCGGCAACCACGTCCGCGCGCTCATGGACGTCGGTGGCGGGAGCTCGTCGCATCCGAACACGATGTGGCTGAACGAATTCCGGGCCTTCTCCGTTGGGGCGACCACGCTCGTCTCCTCGTCCGAGTTCGACGAGAATGGAAGCATGGCGTCCCGGACGACCGGCTCCATGGTGGAGAGCTACACCTACACCTATCGCAACGAGCTGGCGACCTACACCAAGACGGAGAGCGCGGTGACCACTGCGTCCTTCAGCTACTCCTTCGGTCCGCGCGCGGGTGATCGCATCAACAAGATGAACGTGCTGACCGGAATCACCGAGTGGTACATGATGGAAGATCGCGACGTCGTCGCGGACTATGAGACATCCTCCTCCTCGATGTCGTTTGGTTACAAGCGGCGCTACGTGAACGGCCTCGGCTTCGACAGCAAGCTTGCGCGGATGGAGGCTGGCGGAACGCTGCTCTGGTATTCGAGCGACGCCATCGGCTCGGTCAGTCAAACGCTGGACGATTCGCAGTCTATCGTCAATCGCCAGCAGACCAATGCGTGGGGCGAGGATCTGGAGTTCTCGCAGGCCGTCGCAGATCGCCACGGGTTTTCGCAACGAGAACGCGATAGTGAGAGCGGGCTCGTGCACTATCGAGCGAGGAGCTACGACCCGCGCATCGGGAGATTTGTTCAGCGCGATCCCGCTGAAAGCTCTGGTGGTAAGAACCGCTACTCGTACGTTGACGGGAAGCCCACGCAATTGCTCGATCCGACGGGAGAGCAGTCGATCCGCGACTGGCAAGCTACCGCAGGCGGGACTCGCGATTCCACCTCGATTCTGCAGAACTTCATTCCCAGCGTGGACAATGACGATGCCAAGAAGTATTTCCTAGTCCAGTTTGTGTCGTCATTCCAGCATTATGTTGATGAAGATGGTCGGAGAGTCGGCGCACGCGCTGACTCCATAGTCGAATTCTGGCGCAACGATGCGAAGGACAAAGGGAGTTCCCTCGATAGCATCACACAATTCGCGGACATCCAAAGTACGGCAGTGGATTGGGTGACGAACCGGAAGGCGAAGGTTTTCCACGAGTACAGAGCCAACTTCATATGGATCGGCAAGCTGAACAGGGTGACCTCGGATGATGCAACCCGCATTGAGGCGCCACGAGGCGTGCCTATCATGCTCAGCTCGGAACGCAGTGGCGACTCGTTCCTCAATATTTCGACTCCTCGAGCTCAATTCCCAGAAATGAGACTGGGAACTGCGGACCTTGACTCTGCGGCGGCAATCTACCGCTATGACACCGTCAGTATCTTTGATCGAGACGTCGTAGGTGATCCGACGAGCGCGACGGCCGTGTATCATGCTGGTCTCAGCTCTGAGGGCCGGGCGCACGGCGGGATAAATTTCACCAACAACAACTACGGCAATTCGCGGCGCACATTCGACCTTGGGTACTTCCGACGTGGTGGCAATACCATGCCGTTCGGATTCACCCGCGACGTAACCAAGCCTGCAAGTCTCAGCAAAGCGATTGGTGATATCCGGGATCGCGTCAAGAAATTCAAAGCCGACGAGTTCCTTCCCTAGCGGGCACAGGAGAACAATGTCATTGCGCAGTGTCCTAGCCGCCCAATTGACCATTGTCCTCGCATCCTGCACGAGCTCCGATAATCACATTGCGGTGCAGCAGGCCCGCCAACATCCCTTTGTGGACGCTAGTGTTTCTCATTTGGATGGCGCCTGCGCGTGTACACCGTCGCACGTCATCGAATGTGCTGTCTTCGCATTGACTCGCGGCGAGAGGGCCGCACTTCATGGTCTGTACACCTTCAGTAATCCTGTTGGCGTTCAGTTTCCGGGAGCTGCTCTACCATGCGTACCCATGGCGATCGCGGAAGAGCGCCTGAAACGGAGCATTCCTGGAATTCGAGTCGTGTTAACGCGTGTGCGCGCAAACGCTTGTCCTCACGCACCAGGGATCCTTCAGCTATCGCAGCGTACGGAGACCAATCGACTTACAACGCTCGATATGAGCGTGAAATATGTTGCCAGCATGGGGCCGGGAACGACACTCAACGTGACCTCGTCCACGACCGCCGCCGCAGATGGGGCGGTAGAGAGCAGAAGCGAACTAGAATACAGAGTACCGTTCGTGCATCAGCATACGACTCTCGTGGAATTGCTAAGCCCGTTCGACAGTGAGAGCGGCAGCTGTCTGCTACTTCTCTTTCATTAGTGTAGCCATATAGGCCCAGCGCGCGTTTGAGCGCATGGACGGGGCGCTCGACGCCCCACGGATACGCGGGCGCGAGGTGACCGTTGGCGCACGTCGGACGGGCCGGAGCATGCACGAGACGCAGTGGGAGCAGCGAGGGCCGAGAGTGGCAAGCCTGAGCGACATCCATCACGCGCCCAAACTGGAGCCTTAGACGTGTGGTCGAAACTCCTGCTGGGGGCGCTGGTGCACGTTTGCTTGGCGGCGTGTGCGCCGCGCACCGTCACCGTTGAGCTGCGTGGCGTTCATGCCCTCCATGATCCCCTGAAGGCATACGAATACTCGATCGTATACCGCAACAAGTGTCACGAAGGTCGCTGGTTAATCATCTCGGATTCCGTGGGCGAGCGTCTTGTCGAGGAGTGTCCGGCAAGCGTCGTTCACTTCAGGAAATACCATGAGGGCAGCGCGACTACCCTGCTCATCACCGCAGGATCTGTGCGTGACCGGACCGGTTTTCACGCCTATTGGATACCCAAAGAGACGACCTTTGAGATGCCTTCGTACCATGTGAACACAGTCACCGGCCGCTGCGTTCTCGACGTGTGGATATGAGTACCACGAGAACGGCCTGCGATCGAGGATGCTCGGGCCGGAGCTGAAGCCGGACAGCACGCCGGTCGAGACCGTCTACGAATACACCGACAACGACCAGATTCAGAGGGTCAGCGTCGTGGCGAGCCCGGCGCAGGTGATCTCGGAGTGGACGTACGATGCGGGCCACCGCAAGCGGACCATGACCATGGGCAACGGCGCGGTGCAGACCACGGGGTATGACGCCAAGGAACGCCTCGCGTCGATCGTCACCCGGAAGAGCGACACCACCGTTCTCTCCAGCTTCGTCTACAGTTACAACGCGCGCGATGAGAGGACCGGGATGGCACTCGCGCACCTCTCGTCGTCGGTCGTGTTCGGCTACGATGCGCTGGGCCGGCTCAACGCCGAGACCTGGTCCGGCAGCCTCGCCTTCGCCGGGACCTACGGCTACGACCCCGCGGGAAACCGAAACTTCAAATCCACCCCGGCCGGGACCTTCGTCCTCGGTCTGGATGCCGACAACCGCGCCACGTCGGAGTCGGTCGTCTCCGGCAGCGAGGAGATCTTCGGCATACCGGTGGTCGATTCCACGAAGCCCGGGCATTCGTCGTCCGTCCTCAACGACCGCGATCTGTCGGACAGTCCCAGCGCCAACAAGTGCTGGCGCAGCGGTGATGCCACCGTCCAACACTTCGCGGGCTTGGCGCTGTTCGCCCCGAAGCCGATCGGCAAAGTCATCTTCTATATACCCACCCAGGGAAATCGAGGGATGGCGCGCTTCAAAGTGCAGGTGGGCGATGGGGCGTCGTTCACGGATGCGGTGCCGACGTCGCTTATCGGCGCCAGCCCATCGGCGACGCCGGGCTGGCTCCAGACGAACGATGTCCATGAGGTGACAATCGAGTTCGTCGCCCTGTTCGGAAACCACGTGCGCGTCCTGATGGACGCGGGCGGCGGAAGTTCGTCGCATCCGAACACAATGTGGCTGAACGAATTCCGCGCCTTCTCCGTCGGGGCGACAACTCTGGTCTCCTCGTCCGAGTTCGACGAGAATGGAAGCATGACGTCGCGGACGACCGGCTCCACGGTGGAGAGTTATACCTACACCTTCCGGAACGAGCTGGCGACCTACACCAAGACCGAGAGCGCGGTCACCACGGCGTCGTTCAGCTATTCCTTCGGTCCGCGCTCCGGCGACCGCATGAACAAGATGAACCTCGTCACCGGCGTGACCGAGTGGTACATGATGGAGGGCCGGGACACCGTCGCAGACTACGAGACCACGTCGTCCACTCTGTCCTTCAGTTACAAGCGCAGGTATGTAAACGCGCTCGGCATCGACAGCAAGCTGGCGAGGATGGAAGCCGGCGGCACGCTGCTCTGGTACTCTAGCGACGCCATCGGCTCGATCAGCCAAACCCTCGACTCGTCGCAGGCGATCGTCAATCGCCAGCAGGCGAACGCCTGGGGCGAAGATCTTGAGTTCTCGCAAGCAGTCGCAGACCGTCACGGATTTGCGCAACGCGAGAAGGACGTCGAAAGTTCCTTGATGCACTATCGCGCGAGGAGCTACGACCCGCGCATCGGCCGCTTCATTCAGAAGGACCCTCCAGTCGAGAGGCGGTCAGAGTTCCATTACCTGTATGCGAGTAACAGCCCAACTTCCAGACGCGATCCAACTGGCACCCAAGATGTGGATCCAGAAGTGCAGCAGGCTTACGGTACCACGACGATATTGAGCGGGGCGGAGTTGGCGGCAGAGAAAGCGCGTGCCGCGGCCATGGCGAAAAGAGCGGAGCAACCGAAGTATGCGATGACCAGTAAGCGTGTCATCCTGCAGAGCGGCAAAGTCATATTCATCAAGGCGGGATATTGGCTTGGAGCGTTGGAATCCGAAATCGAATTCAGGAAGGAACTACGCGATCAAATCTCGCATCACGAGGGTGGTCGGTTCAAGCACGTGTACTTGGATAACGCCACGCCGCGCAACCGGACGATCGGGATTGGTTTCAACCTCGAACGCGGGAACGCTCGCGAGCGGATCAGGGCCGTGGGCGCGGACTACGACAAAGTCCTCAATGGCGAAGCTGATCTTACGGATGCTCAGATCGATGCTCTCTTCGACAGGGATGTGCATGACGCCATCCTGGGGGCGAACAAGAGACTGACGAACTACCAGCTGCTGCCAAAGCAAGCCCGCCTCGTAGTCGTGGACATGGTCTTCAATCTCGGCGAGGCAGGCTTTGGAAATTTCAAGATTCTCCGCGCCGCGATTGAGACGAGGGACTGGCAGCGGGCAGCAGATGAGATGAAGAACTCCCGTTGGTACGCGCAGGTCAAGAGTCGCGGCGTAAAGCTCGAACAGATGATGCGGGGAATCACTGAAAAATAGGAACAATCAGGCCGATCAAGTGATAGTGGTCTAGGGCGACGCTCGCTGCGTGGCTTCGCTGGATGGCGCTGTCTGATGAAACGTGCTCCGTGGATCCTGCTCGCGCTGGCTTTCGCCGTTGGAGCAATCACCGGTCTTGCGTACATCTACCGGTGTCCAACCGAGTTTCTGAAGGCCGATCCCAAGAGCTGGCTTGCGTTTGAATGCAACGGCAAGCCCATCCATCCCCTCCACCTCAAGACGATTGCGGACGAGCTGGAAAAGCCCCAGTACGCAGGCCTGCGCATGGAACTGGCCACCATCTTGAACTTCCTGAGACTTGGCACAGGCCGGCATCCGCGAATTCAAGTGCAAGATGTTGGCGCGCCTCCTTGCATCGCTACACGCGAGACAGTTCAGTACCGCGATGTCGCGGTCTTCGGCGATGGCTACTTTCAGTACAAGCTACTCGGCGTCACGTCCAAAGGCACTCATGTCATTCGCACGGAAGTGAGCTACGGCGGTAGCGGCATCTTCACCGACCTTCTGTTCATTCGCCTGGAGGAATCCCGGGGTGGACTCTGGCTGAAATGCACCGGTGACTTGGTGCTTGGTGATCGCGACGACAGTCCAGTGACCGTCACCGGTGACACGGTTACAGTTGGCCCCTCCGGTCAACGCTCCACCCCTGTGGTGATTGCCGTGGACTAAGGGGCTGTCCAACAATAAGTTGCTCAATTCAGACGGGCGCGGATTGTGTAGTTCCAGCGTGAGAGCACTCTGCCCGGGCGCAGAGAGATCTCGCTCATCTGCTCGTCGCTGATCTCGATCCCCTTCTCGTACCATATAGGCCCAGCGCCTGTTTGGGACCGCTGGCGCGCACGGGAGGCCGATCGGCAGCCGTCCTGCTGGGCGCATTCTTTGGCCGTGACGGTGCCGCTGACGAGCGTCGAGGCGTACCTCGATCCGGTGAGAGCCCCAGTCCATGTACGCCTTCCACTGGTCGCTCACCAGGACCTGCTCAAACGATCCCGCGAAGTCCCGAAATGTCTTCCGCCCCCGCTTCGGCGCGACCTTGAACACCGCCATCGACGGCGTCGCCAGCGTCCACAGCCACACGAGGTTCGCCCGCTCTGTCACGGCCGGTGGTCCCTTTTTCTTCCCCGGCCGGTGGTCCAATCTGAGTATTCTTCCCCGGCTACTTCCTGCTAACTTGCGCCCTGCGGGCGCGAAGTAGAAGCCCAGCTGCTTTGCAGCTTTTCTTCAAGAGCTGCTTGAAGCAGTTCTTCCAAGCCGGCTCTCGACAAAAACAAGACCCCCTGTATAGGCGCAGCGAGCATTGGAATGAGGAAAACGCCGTCGACAAGGGGATCGGGTAAGCATATAGGCCCAGCGCGCGTTTGGACGATTCGACCACCCCCTGCGCGCACGCCGGAGCGACCGCGCGGGGTGCCCGTTTGGAGTGCGCGGTGCCCCGTTGCGCCAGGCGCCGGGCGGAGCGGGAGCCGGGTACTTCAGCCGCACGAACGCAAGGATCGGTTTACGCGTACAATCGCGACGCGACTTCGCGCGCGGGATCGGCGAATCGGCAAGCGCCCCCTTGGCCACGGCCTCGACCCGTCCGGGCTTAATATGTCCCAGGAAGCCGCTTCACGACCGTGAACCCTGCGTCTTCAGGCGGCACGATCACGAGCTGAAGGCCGTGGGAAGCGATCGCCGACAGGTTCGCGACCAGCTCCTCGTAGGTGTCTCCCAGGACTTCGGGGAAAGCGACGACGAGGAGCTGAGCCTTGCCCTTGGACTCCTGCAGCATCCGGTAGAAGTCGCCAAACTTCTCCACCGCCACTTCTGCCCGCGGCAGCGTCTTGCACTTCCGCGCGTACGTGACCGCCTTCGGTTGAGGCATGCGCTGCTCCTTCTTCAGTCTGTCCATCATATCGACTTCATTCCGTCACGCCGCGTCCCGCAGCCGGGAGCGCACCTCCGCGATTCCACGCGACCAGTACGCCTCAGCCGTCGACGACTTCACGGCCAGCGCCATCGCGATCTCACGGTAGCTCTCTCCCCGGCACCGCCGGACGATCACGTCGCGCTGATACTCCGGCAGCGTTTGGAGTTCGCTCCACGCGAGGGCGGCCAGTTCGTTCTGCTCCGCCTGCTCGGCCGGGTCCACGCCCGGATCGACGAGATTCATGAACTTGGCGCGGCCTTGTGCGTCCAGTTCGCCGAAGAAGATGACGGTGCGCTTGCGGCGAGCCACCTGACGCCGCTTCTCCTTCAGCTCGTTGACGACCGACTGGATCAGGTAGGGCTTCCAGGCGGTGATGGCATCGAAATCCGCCGGACGCTGAGTCAACGCCGCGAGCAAGCGGGCGATGACGTCGTGAAGGGCTTCGCGCACACTGTCCCTCGACCGGTGCGTGAGTCGCGCCGCGATCCGGACGTAGTTCTCATACTCGCGGGCCAACTCCTGCTTCAGTTCCTCAGCGACATCGCGTCCATCAAACGAACGGTCCGGGGTTTCAGGCATGGGGAGTTCCTCTCTCACAAACGGGGCCGCCGATGGCCGACGCAGGCGGCCAGCCAAAGGACCGCTGTCTAATCTGATGTTTTCTCGCTCAACACGCCGGTCCTCACGTCGTAGGTTGTCTCCGGCTCGACATCGTCGGGCGGCTGCTGAAGGATGTGCAGCCATACGTCGTGTCCCAGCACGCGTCCCTCGATCGACACCTCGGGGATGCCGTCGGTGAACTGGCAGAAGTCCACTTCGTGGGGAGCCTCATCAAAGAGCCGCAAGACCTCGGACAGCTGGGCGAACGGCTGGCCCGGCACACCGCGGTCGCCGTCCCCGGCTCCGCCCACGAATTCCACGGGCATCGGATAGACCCAGACCTCCCAACTGGATTCGTCCGGGACAGCGTGCCACCCGATGTGCCCGGGGACGGACAGCTCGAAGCTGTTGCACGCCGTCTCGACGACATCACCCAGCCAGGCGGGAATCGAGTCCTTGCCGCTGTTCATGATTCCTCCGTTCTCTAAAGTCTCGGTGGCAGATTTCCGAAGTAGAGCGTTGCGCCCAGCGCGGCGGCGCCGAGCGCGGGGTAGAGCGTCCAGATCGGTGGCGCGAAGGGCGAGAGCGCGACGAAGACGGTGAACGCCAGCGCGGCGAGCGTCAGGCACTTGCCGGCGTAGGAGAATGTGGCCGAGCTGTAAAGGACGAGTTCCCGTGCCCGATCGCGCCGGAGAAAGCCCACGAGAACCCCGAGCATGAGAAGGAAGAGGCCGAGCGGCAGCATGCCGAGCGCCAGCGTCAAGCGCAGCGAGATCGCCCGCGCGAGGGCGCTCTCGACAGCACCGGGGCTCTTGAAGAACACGCGCCCGGCGCGGGCGAGCGAGGTTTCCCATCGGGCGGCTCGCGCATGAATGATTCCCCGGGCCGCCGGATCGGGCACCGTGCGGAGCGCCGCCTCCGCGGACGCCAGGGCCTCCGC
>CAYXVY010000099.1:0-38472 GCA_964468745.1 uncultured Planctomycetales bacterium
CCAACGAGATCCTCGGGGCGCGTCGCGAACGACGCGCGCAGCGGCTCGTTTTCCGGATTGACGAGGAGGATCTTCAGCGCCTCGCGGGCCGCCGCGGCATCCCGACCGGCGATCGCCTTGCGGAAGGGCTGGAGGAACTGCGTCGAGTAGGCTGCTTTCACGCGCTGCGCTGCGCCGGACCGGGACTCTTTGCTCCGGCGCTCCAGTTCTTCGCGCCGCATCGCGACGTACGCATGGAAGGACGCGTCCTGTGCGTACCGATTGAGCAGCTCATCCACGAATTTCCCAGCCGCCGCCTCTCTCGCGGGAGTCAACGGGTCGGGGGCGAGCCGCATGATCTCCTGGAAGATGATCGTCTCGCGAAGACGCGGCATTTCCGCCGCCAGCTCGCCCGACGTCGCCTCCGGCAGCAGAGTGTCCCAGAGCGCCAGCGCGTCGCTCGCACGCCGCTCGCGCATCGCCTTGTCGATATCGCCGCGCATCTGCACGACGCGCTTCACCATCTCCTCGTCGATCGCCCTCACGATCTCGCGCCGCTCGCGTTCGGCGTCGGTAACCACGTCGTACTGCGGTGACCCCGGCGATTTCTTGAAGACGCGAAACATTTCCGGAAGCGTCGATGCGTGCCGTGCCGCCTCGCGCAGCTTTCCAGCCGCCCGCAGCTTGTCCGCCTCTTCGCGGATCGGCGCCCAGACCGATTCCGTGACGCGCTTGTTCATCGTCGTCACGAACTGGTCCATCCGGTCGCGCCACTCCACCTCCTGCGCGCGATCGCGAAAGTAGGCGACGTTCGTTTCGAGGCGCGCGTACGGCTCCGTAAGTTGGACGGGTTGATTGGTTGAGACGAGACGCGAGCAGAGATCCTCGAAGACCGTCACGCGCTCCTTGTGGTCGCGCTCCATCATCAGCGCGTCCTCGTTCTTCCCGGACGGATCGCGGGGACCTGGAATCTCCGCCGTCCCGCGACCGCCGCGCAGGAAGATGAGCCCGACCGCGCCGAAAACGGCCACGACCAGCGCGAAAAGAATAACCATGGTCGGCGCACCCTTGCCGGCAGCACGCACCGCGCGCGGCGCGGCCCGCCCCGTCAATGGCGACGGCCGCACCTGCGACGTGATCTTGCCCGGATGCGTCGCATGCGCAACGGCCTCGCCGCGCGACAGTTTCTCCAAGTCGGCCAGCAGATCGGTCGGCGTCTGGTACCGATCCTGTCGGTGTTTCTGCATCGAACGCTGGACAAGATTGCTGAATCCCTCGCTCAGCGCCGGATTGATCTTGCGCACGGGGTCCGCGTATTCGGTCACGTGCTTCGTCATGACCACCATCGGGTTGTCGCCCGTGAACGGGACGCGGCCGGTCGACATGTGATACAGCGTGGCGCCGAGCGAGTAAATGTCGGTGCGGACGTCGAGGTTTTGCTCTCCGCGCGCCTGTTCGGGAGAGATGTAGCTCGGCGTGCCGACACAGAAACCATCCATAGTCGACGACGCGTCGCCCGCGGTCTGCTTGGCGAGCCCGAGGTCGCACAGCTTCGCCATTCCCTCCGGCGTCAGCATGATGTTCTCGGGCTTGATATCCCGGTGCAGGATGCCGTGCCGGTGCGCGTGCTCGAGGGCGCGCGCGATCTGGTACGCGATCCGCACGCACTGGGCCTCGTCGATCTTCTTTTTGTCGTACAGCAGCCGGGAGACCGTCGTTCCCGCGACGAACTCCATGACGAAGTAGTGCAGGCCGTTGGCTTCGCCGACATCGATGCCGGCGATCACATTCTCATGGTTGAGCTTGGCGACGGCGCGCGCCTCGTTGAGGAAGCGGGCGACGTATTTGTCGTCGCGCGAGTGGCGCGGCGCGAGGACCTTGATGGCGACGATGCGGTCCATCGAGACCTGTCGGGCCTTGTAGACGGAGCCCATTGCGCCCTGACCGATCTTCGACTGGATCTCGAATCCCGGGATCGCCATCTTGGCGGAGCGGCCGGGCAGCTGGCTCTGCGCCTTCGCAAGCTGGTCGCATTGCTCGGCGGTGAGGTACTTCTTCTCGACGAGGATCTCGCCGAGGCGCTTGGGGTCGATGCCCATGGACCGGAGGCGCGCCTGGATGCCGAGGCACTCGCGGACATGCTCGCGCGAGCATAGGCCGTCACGGACGGCGAGTTCTCCGAACGACGAGTCGTCCTGTCCGTCCTGGGTCCCGGCGGATTGCGTCTGTGCCATCGGTCGAGGGCGCCTGCGCGCCCACACATACTATATGCGTTCCGATACGCGGCAGTGGCGTCGCTTTGACAGCCCGCCTCGCGGTGTTACGATGTCGTCCCCAACCATGAGCCACTCGGGATCGCGCGCGCTCGATCGGGCCATCCAGTCGATGTACCTGTTCGCGGCCGCGGCGTTCGTCCTTAAGTTTACCAAGGGAGACTGGAAGGACACACCCCTCTTTCTATGCGCGGCGCTCGGGATCATCCCGTTCGCGCGCATGATGGGGCACGGCACCGAGAAGATCGCCGCACGAATGGGGCCGGGCATCGGCGCCTTCCTGAATGCCGCGCTGGGCAACGCCGCGGAATTCATCATTGCGATCGTCGCGCTGCAGAAGGGCCAAGTCGCGCTCATCCAGGCGTCCATCACGGGCGCCATCATCGGAAACATCCTGTTCATTCTCGGGCTGGCCGCGCTCCTGGGCGGCATCAAGCGCGAAAGCCAGTCGTTCAGCCGCGTGGCAGCCGAGAGCGGCACGGCGCTGCTCTTCATCTCCGTAGCCGCGATATCCATTCCATCCATCCTGATCCGGCTGGAGCCGGCCGCAAAGCTGGACATTCACAAGGTCAGTATCTGGGTCTCCGTCATCCTCCTCATCACGTACGCGGCGAGCCTCCTCTTCGCCTTCAAGACACACAAGCACGTGTTCGAGGACGAGGAGGAAGAGGAGACGATGCGACGGGAACCGCTCGGCCCCGCCATCGCGCAGCTGCTGATCGCGGCCGTGGGGGTCGGCTGCCTCGCGGAATTCCTCGTAGGAAGCGTGGAGCACGCGTCCGCAAAACTCGGTTTTGGCCCCACCTTTGTGGGAGTCATCATCGTCGCCATCGTCGGCAACGCCGCCGAGCACGCCGCGGCGGTCGGGTTTGCGATGAAGAACAAGATGAATCTGTCGGTGGGAATCGCCATCGAGTCGTCAAAACAAATCGCGCTGTTCGTGGCGCCCGTGCTGGTCCTGATCGGCGCCGTCTGGGGACATCCGCTCGATCTGAATTTCACGATCTTCGAATCGGCGGCCCTCTACATCTCGGTGCTGATCTTGGCACTGCTCGTGCTCGACGGCAAGTCGAACTGGCTCGAGGGCGTGATGCTGCTGGCGGTTTACGCGATCCTCGGCATCGCCTTCTATTTCCTAAAGGAACCGGCGGCGGCCATTGTGCCTCACTAGTCATCAGGAAACACGCGGGGTATCAGTTCCTCCGCAGACACTCCAGACTTGACGCAGAGAGCGCGGAGGTGCCGCTGAGGGGTTCGGGGCGCGGAGCCGCACTGGGTGGGAACTCGACCCACTTCCACGAGGCGACATGCCATCCCTGTGTGGACGAAAACACGTCGGCGGTCATGCAGGCCCCATCCCATCGAGACTCTGCGCCCCAAGCCACTCTTGGCTTCCTCCGCGGCCTCTGCGTTTATTCGGAGATTTCCGTGGACGCTTCAAGCCTGCGTGTTTGCCGATGGCCCGCTGCTAGACTGAATTCTTCTGCGGTGCGTACCCCGTGAGATCCTTGCGCACGCGCTCCAGGAAATCGAAGTACTCGTACTCAATCCCGTGCTCGCGCATCACGTCTTTCACGCGGTCGTTGAATTTCTCGTAGACGCCCTGCTGGTGCTTCTGGAAGCCGGGGTCGCAGAAGTAAACGCGGCACCCCAGCATGCGGTGCTCGCGCACGCCGCATCGCCCCTGCTTCAGGAACGGACATGTGTCCTGCGACAGAAGCTCGAGATCGGGCTCTGCGAATCCCGTCTTGGAGCGCAGATACTCGTACTCGAGCGGCGTCGTGTAGAGCCGGTGCCCCGCCGTCTTGAACTTGCAGCAGACGCTGCGCCCCCAGCAGGTCGGGCTGAGCGCGCGCAAGTCCGCCGCAAGGTCCTGATAGACCTTTTCAAGCGCCCTGAATGCCGCGTCGTGCACGCGGCGATTGTATCATAGCCGTATATCATGGCCCACCTGAGGCTCCTGGCGGCCGCGGCGCTCCTGCTCGGCTTCTCCACACCGCAGACCGTTCTCACGCGCGACGGTCGCCGCCTCGTCGGTGAGGTGACGCACGAGGGGGACGCCACCATCGTAAAGACGGAGTCCGCCA
Organism: uncultured Planctomycetales bacterium; assembly: GCA_964468745.1. Classification (GTDB taxonomy): domain Bacteria; phylum Planctomycetota; class MHYJ01; order MHYJ01; family JACPRB01; genus JACPRB01. The sequence goes on from CAYXVY010000099.1 coordinate 4,340, forward strand.
CCATCCGGCTCCAGTCGGCCGACGTGCTGATCGTCTTCAGCGATCCCAAGGAGGCCTGCGCCCGCGCGGCGCGCCGGCTCGAGGACGCCAAGAAGCTCTACGAGGAGGCGCGCGTCCTCAACGATCGTGATCCCGTCCGCGTGGACAAGCTGCTGATCGCGCTGGACATCCTGGCCGACGCACGCGACATCAGCCAAAACGTCGCGAAGTTCTACCCGTCGAAGGAATACGAAGCGGCCGGCGAGACGCTCGGCCTCACGCTTCAACTCATGCGCCTCTGTCGCGACGCGAGAGGATCCGACCGCGTCGTCGGCGAGAGCGGGCTCGGCAAGACCACCCAGGTCCCGCTCGAACACGGCGAGTACCGGCTGGAGCCTCCTCCCCCGCGCGAGCGCCCGTGGACGGACGCGAGCGAACTCGGGGCGGGACACACCGGCGCGCTCAAGCTTCTCGACAAGGAGGAGGCCCAGGTCCGCATCGAGGCGCTCAAGAAGCTGTCGAGCCCGCCCGCACCCTACGCGATCGCGCCGGTCATCGCGCTCCTCGAACGCGAGAAGAACGAGGATGTCCTCAAGGCCATCCAGGAGTTCTTCGACGCGCACGCCTTCGCGCCGAAGCCAAAGCAGCTCGCGTGGGCGAAAAAGGAGACGCACTCGAAGCGCCGGCAGATCGCGATCGATCTCCTGAAGCGCGCCGGCGACAAGGCCGCTTGCGAGTTTCTCGCCGAATGGCTCGCCGAATCTCCCCCGACCGACCATCCCACGCGCGCGCGCTTCTGCTCCGCGTTCCGCAAGATGCGCGAGTTCGCCGTCGTGGAGCTGAAGGAAGTCCTCCTCAAGTCGCGCGACCGGCAGGCACAGATCGAGGCGATCAAGCAGATCGGCATGCTGCGCGACCGGCGCCTCGCGTCGGTGCTCACGCAGGCGATGGCGGCCTACCCCGCGCAAACCATCGTCGCGCTGGAGCGCCTCGGGCGCGAGTCGATTCCAGAGTGCCTCCGCATGATGCGCGGCGGAACGCCGGACCAGCGCAAGTATTGCCTGCACGTCGGACGCCGCGTGAGCGAGCTCGACGTCTACGGGCCGAGCCCGATCGAGGACTGGTTCCTCAAGAACATGAAGGACTTCGCCGACGACGAGGCGAAGTGGTGGAAGGACCAGGCCGAGAAGGACTACCCCGTCGACCCCGGCGACTTCAAGGGGTTCGACCGAAAGCTTGAGGACGTCCTGAAGTGACCGGCACGCCCCTTCCCCGCCCTCCCATCGACGCCGCCGTCCCGAACCAGCGCGGCAAGATCATCCTGCTCGTTCTCTTCATAGGCGGCATGGGCGTGTGCCTGATCGTCGGCGTGATCGTCATGTTCCTCATGCTGAGCAGCCCCGAGCCGGTCGAGCCGAGGATCGCGCCGAATTCAACGACCGCGCCTCCGCTCACGACTGGCTCGCAGGCCGTCGCGCCGACCCCCGTCGCGGCACCCGAGGAGGAAAAGGAGGCGCAGGCCGTCTTCGACGAAGCGGAGAAGATCGCACGCGCGAGCGTCGACCGGCCGGACCTCGCGATCGCGAAATTTCGCGACGTGCGCGTGCGCTTCCCGCAGACCTCGTGGGCGCGGAAGGCGGCGCAACGCACGGCCGAGCTCGAAGAGAGCATCCGCGCCATTTTCGAGGCGGAGTTCGAAGGAGTTCGACGCGAGGCACGGACGCACTGTGCCGCCGGCCGGTTTCGCCAGGCCGTCGAGACGCTGCAGAAGTACATCCAGTCGAGTTCGAAGGAACTTCTGAAGAAGCGGGCGGATGCGGAGATCGCCGCGATCGAGAACGACGCGCGCATCAAGTTCAACGCCGCGGTCCGCCACGCTCAGACGCTTGCGCGACAGGGAAAACATGACGAGGCCGTCGCCCTGTTCCGCTCGCTGGAACCGCAGGCGCCGGTCGGCATGCAGCAGGCGTGCGGCATCGAGATGGATTCGATCCAGGAATCGCGCGCAAGCTTCGCCGAGAAGAAAACGCGCGACACCGAGCGGGCGGCCGAGGACAAACTCATCGAGGCGGGCCAGTCGCTGCTCGACGCCTGCAAGAAGCGCAAGTTCGACGATGCGCTCAAGATCCTGGATGGCCTCCCGCTCTCGCAGGGCGCGCAGGACGAACGCGAGGTCGTCGCCGCCGCGGCCGCTTTCTGGGACGCGTTTCTCAAGGGGTATCGCGCGCGCGTCGGGCAGGACGTTTCGCTCCGGCTGCCCGACGACAAACGCGCGACCGGCAAACTGGGCAGGGTCGAAGTCGACCGCGCCGTGATCGGACTCGTCGAAATCGAGCACGATTCGCTCCACGCGGACCAACTGATCCTGCTGGCGTTTGACGTTCTGCCGGCGGGCGAGCCCGCCAGCTACGTGAAGACGGCGATGTACTTCTTTGTGCTCGGCAAACGCGACGTGGCGCGCCTCTACCTGGCCACCGCGAAGGAGCTGGGCGCGAACATCGAGGGGAACGAGCGGGTCTGGCGCGCCGGAGCCATTCGCGCGGCGCAGGTCATCAAGAAGTAGCGGCGATCGACTCGCGCGTCACGTCGAGCAGCTTTGCCAGCTCCCTTGACGTGATCGCCAGCGGCGGCATCAGCACGATGACGCCGCCGAGCGGACGCAGGATCACGCCGCGCTTGCGCGCCTCGAGACACACACGGTGACCGACGCGCTCCTCATAGGGATGGGGCTCACGCGTCGCGCGATCGCGCACAAGTTCGATCCCCGCCATCAGGCCGCATCGACGCACCTCGCCGACGTTCGTCAGTCTCGCGATCTCGTCCAGACCCTTGCCGAACTGCTTGAGCTTCGCAGGCAACTTCGCCAGCGTCTTCTCGCGACGGAAGGCCTCGAGGCCCCCCAGCGCCGCTGCGCAGGCCAGAGGGTTGCCGGTGTACGTGTGCCCGTGAAAGAAGATGCGGCGGTCGCGGAACTCGCCGAGAAAGCCGTCGTAGATCCGCTTCGTTGCGAGCGTTGCCGCCAGCGGCAGGTACCCGCCCGTGAGCCCCTTCGAGATCGCCATCAGGTCGGGCGACACGTTTTCCTGCTGGCACGCGAACATAGTGCCGGTGCGCCCGAAGCCGGTCATCACCTCGTCGGCGATGAGAAACACGTCGCGCTGCGTGCACAGCTCGCGCACGCGCTTCAGGAAGCCGCGGGGATGCGCGATCATCCCGCCCGCCCCCTGGATGAGCGGCTCGATCACCACGCCGCAGACTTCGCGCTCGTGCGTCCTGAGGATCGACGCCAGCTCGTCGAGACAATGCCGGCCGCACTCTTCGAGCGAGTGCTTCATCTCGCAGCGGTACGCGTACGGCGCGCGCGCTTTGATCGTCGGGAAGAGCAGCGGCTTGAAGCGATCGTGGTACAGCTCGATGCCTCCCACGCTGACCGCCCCGACCGTGTCGCCGTGGTACCCTTCGGCGAACGAGACGAACTTCGTTCGCCGCGGTCGCCCGTTCTGCTGCCAGTACTGGAACGCCATCTTGAGCGCGATCTCGACGGCCGTCGAACCGTTGTCCGAGTAGAAGACCCGCGTCAGCCCCTTCGGCGCGAGTTCGACGAGCCGCTCGGCCAGCTCGATCGCCGGCGGATTCGAGAGGCCGAGAAACGTGGCATGCGCCATGCGACCGATCTGCTTCTTCATCGCACGGTCGATGTGCTTGTTGCGGTGCCCGTGAATGTTGCACCAGAGCGACGACACGCCGTCGAGGTAGCGCTTCCCGTCGACGTCGATCAGCCAGCACCCCTTGGCTCTTTCGATGACAGGGAAATCCTCCGCGTCCCACAGCGTGTGCTGCGTGAACGGATGCCACAGCGCCGATCGATCTCTATCGCGCCAGGATCGCACGAAGCCCCTCCACGAGCGAGTTGACGTGCTGCGGTTCATGCAGCGCCGTGAGCGAGATCCGCAGCCTCGAACGGCCATGCGGCACCGTCGGAGGACGAATGGCAGGGACAAACAGCCCGCGCTCCCACAGCTTCGCGCTCGCCTCGAGGGCGCGCTCGTTCGAACCCAGCTCAACCGGAATCACCGGCGTCTCGGCGCGCACGCCCAGCGCGGACGCCAGCTGTGCGATGCGCTCCCGCAGCCGTCGGCGCGCGTCGTGCGCCTGCTCCATCAGTTCGACACCGACGACCCCTGCCGCGGCATCCGCCGGGGGCGACGCCGTCGTGAAGATGAATGCGCGCGCCCGATTGACCAGCAGTTGCTTGAGTTCGTGCGAGCCGAGCACTACGCCGCCCGACGCCCCGGCCGACTTCGAGAGCGTCGCCGTCTGGATGATGCCGCGCCCCTCCAGTCCGAAATGCTCCAGTGCACCGCGACCGCCGGCGCCGAGAACTCCCGTCGCGTGCGCATCGTCGATCACGAACTGCGCCTTCGCCGCGTCCGCGACGCGAAGCAACTCCGGAAGCGGCGCGATGTCTCCGTCCATGCTGAAGACGGTGTCGGTGACCAGCAGCTTGCGTTCCGCATCCGCGCGCAAGGCCCGCGCGGCATCCGCTGGATCGGCGTGCCGGTATTTCTCCACCTTCGCGCGCGACAGGCGGCACGCGTCGATGATGCTCGCGTGATTGAGCTCATCCGACGCGATGAGCGTGCGCTCGTCGGCGATCGACGTCAGCAGCCCGATGTTCGCCGTGTAGCCGGAGGGAAACGCCAGAGCCGCGGGCTCCCGTTTGAACGCGGCGAAGCGCTCCTCGAGCCGCGCGTGCCACGTCGTCGTACCGCCGAGGAGTCGCGACGAGCCCGACCCCCAGCCGAATTCCTCGGCCGCTCGCGATGCGGCCTCCCCGATGCGCCGGTCCTGCGAGAGCCCGAGGTAATCGTTCGAGCAGAAGCTCACGACATCGCGGCCGTCCACCGTGACCGTGGCGCCGCGGACCCGCTCGATCACGCGCGGGCGACGCATCGCGTGCGAAGCCTCGAGCTCGGCCAATGCGCGAAGGATCTCGTCCTTCACTTCCTGCCGTTCCTCCCGGCGCGCGCATACGCGTCGAGAAGATCGTGCCGCGTCAGATCGCGATGAAGCGGCGTGACGGAGATGTAGCCGTCTTCGACGACGCGCTGGTCGCTCGGCGCCTTCGCCTCCGGCACCTTCCACTTCTTCATGCCGTGGTACCAGTAGTAGGTGCGTCCCCGAGGGTCCCTTCGCTGGTCGAACGTGTCGAGGTACGGCGACATCTCCTGCCGCGCGACCTTCCAGCCGCGGATTTTCTTCGCGGGGATGTTGATGTTCAACACGACGCCCGCGGCCGGCTTCGCGTGAAACGTCTCGATGAGATCGACCGCGCGCGCCGCCGATGTCTTCCACTTCGGGTTGCGCGACACCTCGAGGGATACCGCGTACGCGGGCACGCCATGCTGCGCGCCTTCAAGCGCGCCGGCGAGCGTCCCCGAGTAGAGAATGTTGCACCCGCAGTTGAGACCGAAGTTCATGCCGCTCACGACCATGTCGGGCGGCTCGCGAAGCAGCGCTCGAAGCGCGAGCTTCACCGAGTCGGCGGGCGTCCCGTCGACCGAGAACGTGACGGCGTCGCGCGCGTGCACGAGCAGCGGGCGGTGCAGGCTGATCGCGTTGCCCGTCGCGCTTTGCTGGGTCAGAGGGGCGACCGTGATCACCTGTCCGAGACGGGAGAGTTGCTCTCGCAAGGCAGCTATCCCGTCCGCGTCGATCCCGTCGTCGTTGGTGAGGAGAATCCGCAATGCGACGCGATTGTAGGGGTGCCTGCGGGCCTCGTCAAATCGAGCATCCCGCATGTATACTATCGAGGCGTGGCTGACACCCCTCCAGAGACACCCGTTTCGGTCACCTGCCGCTGCGGCCATCGCGCGGTCATCGAGCCGCGATTCTTCAACAAGACGCAGGGGTGCTCCGGCTGCGAGCGCACCTTCATGGTCCTCATGATCCAGGAGGAAGGGGCGTGGCGCCCGAAGGTGGCGTTTGGCGACGACTCCGCGGCACCCGCTCCCATCGGCCCCTGGTTCAACGTGACATGCACGTGCGGCCGGAAGATCGGCGTTGATCGCCGGCTCGCCGGCCGCATGACGAAGTGTTCCATCTGCGGGCAGGAGATTCTCATCGCTCTGTCCACCGGACCGGGCGGCGACGACGCGACGAAGATCCTCCACGGCGCACGGGTCTCGGACACGCCGCTTCCGCAACCTCGCGCGCCGACGGAAATGCACCTGCTGTGCGTCTGCGGCGAGACGCTCCTGATCACCAGCGACTATTTCAACAGCGCGATCCAGTGCGGTTCGTGCGGCATCCGTCTGTCGCTGCACATGCGCTACGACGCCGCGCGCCGCCGCTACGAGCTGAACGCGAACGTTCTTGCTGACTGACCCGGGCGTGCATGATCCTGCGCACGTGAACACGTCGTCTTCCGTGGACGTTGCGTCGCCCGGACTGCGATGGGGCCTGCCGGCCGTGGTGGGCGCCCTCTCGTTCGCGGCATTCTGGCCCGCGCTCGGAAACGGGTGGGTGAATTGGGACGACCCCATGTTCCTGCTCGACAACCCGCACTGGCGCGGCCTCTCGCCTGCGCACCTCCGGTGGATGTTCACGGACTACACGTGGCTCTACATGCCCCTGACGTGGGTGACTCTCGGAGCCGACTTCCTGCTCTGGGGCCTCGACGCGCGCGGCTATCACTTCACGAGCATGCTGATTCACGCCGCCAATGCGGTACTGCTCACCTGCTTCCTGCGTGCGCTGCCCGGCTCGGCCGGTCCGAATCGACTCTGGAGCGCCGCAGCAGGAGCGCTGTTCTTCGCGATCCATCCGCTGCGCGTTGAGGCGGTGGCGTGGGCCAGCGCGCGTCGCGAGGTTGTGGCGGGTTTCTTTCTGCTGCTCACGCTGCTGGCGTACGTTCGCATGCACGGGGACGCGCACCGTCGCACCCGATGGTACGTCCTGGCGCTGCTCGGCTTCGTGGCATCGCTCCTCTCCAAGCAGGCTGCGATGGCGCTGCCGGTGGCGCTGCTCATCCTCGATGTCTTCGTCCTCCGGCGATTCACATCCCCCGAAGAGCGCCGCCGCGCGCTCCTTGAGAAGATCCCGTTTTTCCTCATCGCCGTCGCGGCCGTCGCAATCGCGTATGCCGGGCAGCAGAAGGGTCTCGCGATCCATCCGCGATCGGTTGCGTGGAGGGCGGCGCAGCCGGGCTACCGTCTCTCCTTCTACGTCGCCAAGACGCTGATTCCGATCAACCTATCCCCGTGCTACACGGCTCCTGCCACGGACGCGATTGAGGGATGGCACGTGGTCGGCCTGGTCTTTGCCGGCGGAGTCACGATCCTGCTCATCCGGCGCAGGCGGGAATGGACGGTCGCGCTCGCGGGTTGGCTTGCATTCGCCGTCCTGATATCCCCGGCGCTGGGCGTGCTGCAGGTCGGCCGGCAATTCGCAGCGGATCGGTACACGTACATCCCCTCCTTCGCGTTCGCGGCATGCGTCGGGGCCGGAATGCTCCGACTGCTCGACGCGGGAGGGCGGGCGCGCACAGCCTGCGCGGCAGGCGCCGTCATGGCGCTGGGTATTCTCGTCGCGCTGACGACGCGGCAGACTTTCATCTGGCGGGACAGCCTGTCGCTTTGGAATCACGCCCTTCGCTTCACTTCGAGCGACAATGCCGCATTTCTCAACCGCGGCGTGGCAAAGTGGCAGCTCGGCGATTTCGACGGAGCGCTCGAGGACTACAATCGCAGCCTCCGGCTCCACCCCACCTACCCGCAGACGCTCAACAACCGCGCCCGCATCTACGCGAAGCTGGGCAAGGAGATGGAAGCGCGATCCGATTTCGATGCCGCCGTCCGCGCGTGTGAGCAGGGGCGCGACCCGTACGCGGCACACGTCTTCTACAATCGAGCCAGCTTCCGGCAGGATCACGGTGACCTCTCCGGTGCGCTCGAGGACATTGAGGAGGCGTTGCGCCGCAAGCCCGATCACTCCGCCGCCTTCGCCCTGCGCGGTTCGCTGCGGCGCGTCCAGGGGGACCGCGACGGCGCGATGCGCGACTTCGATGCCGCCCTGAGGCTGAATCCCTTCGACACGCAAGCCTTCTGCGAGCGCGGTAAGCTCGCGTGGGAACGGGGCGACGTCGCCGCGGCGATGACGGACTTCGACCGCGCCGTGGGGCTGGACGGCAACTTTGCTGCAGCGCTCGCGGCGCGCGGAACCGCGCTTCGTCAGGCGGGGCGCGTACGCGAGGCGCTGTCGGATCTTGATCGCACGCTCGCGCTGAGCCCGGGGCAATCTCTTGCCTGGTGCGATCGCGGCCTGACGCGGATCATGGCCGGCGACCTGCCCGGCGCCGAGGCGGATTTCGTGAAGAGCTTGGCGCTCGATCCGAAGATCGCCCTCGCGCACGTCGGGCGCGGGATGGTGCGTCGATCCCTGCAGGATGCGCAAGGCGCGCTCGAGAATTTCGCGCGGGCGATCGACGTCGATCCCGGGTGCCTGCCGGCCTACGTGGAGCGCGCGAAACTGCGCGCGGCGGCGGGCCAGAAGGCAGCCGCCCTCGAGGACTACGACGAAGCGGTCCGTCGGAACCCGAAGTCCGCCCAGGCTTATCTCTCGCGAGGCGCAGCGCGGCTCGAAGCCGGCGACGCGAACCGCGCGGAGGAGGATTTCTCCGCGTGCCTGCAGCACGAGCCGGCGAATGCCTCCGCGTTCAGTTTCCGCGGGGTGGCCCGCCACATGCTCGGGAGACTGGAGGCGGCCATGGCCGATTTGTCCGAGGCGATCCGTCTCAATCCTCGCTGGCCCGACGGCTACGCTAATCGCGCCGCGGCACGCGCCGGCGCACGCGATATGCGGGGGGCGATCGAAGACCTTGCACGTGCGCTCGAAGTCGCGCCGCCGGATTGGCCGTCGCGCAACCAGGTGACCGCCGCCCTCGCGGAGCTTCGGCGCACGGCGGGCGGCCGCTGAGCCCTACTGCCGCAGCGTCTCCACCAGCTTCGCCGCGCGCTCGTGCGGTTCGGCGACCGCCGTCACGCCCTTGAGCCCGCTCTCCAGGGCCTCCGCCAGCCGCACGCGCGACTCCTTCGTCAGCGTCGGTCCGACCTCGCAGAACGCCTTGATGATCCGCTCGCACTCCGCGGCGCTCGCCACCTGCTTCGCCGCCCGCTGCAGCGCGTCGAGAGCACTCGGCGTATACGGATAGAATCGGGCGTGGCGGAGCAGCGTCTCCACGTCCGCGTCCGCGAGCGAGCGCCCCGCCTGCTCTGCCTTCGCAGCAAATGTCCGGGCGACCGTCTCGTTGCGCCGCTGGACTCGCGCCGCGACCATCCGCACGCCGCTGCGACGGGCAGCATCTTCGGCGCCGTTCGGACCGGCGGCCGTCTGCGCAAGCCCCATCGCGGCGACCTCGAGCGCGTCCTCGTCCTTCCCTTCCGCCAGAAGCGCCGTCGCCAGCACCTCGAGCGCCTCCAGGCGAAGCGCCGCATGCGGGGTGCGCACCACGACGCTGCGCGCCCAGCGGGCCTTCTGTTCGGGCGTGCCCGGCTCGCGCATGCGCGACGTCGCGCGCGCCAGCAGCAGATCGGAGTCCCCGCTGGCCGTCGCGGGGCGTGGCGCCGTAAGCTGCATCGCGCGACGGATCTCGCCCGCTTCGAAGAGCGTGGAGGCGAGCGCGTCCTGCACCTCGGGGGCGAGCGGGCCACCCAGCGTGGATACTCGCTCCGCCTGCTTGTAGACCTCCGCGCGCTCGCAGATGGAAATGCGGCTGCCCGCCAGCACGATCCGGCCGTCGTACGGCATGAGCGCGGAGTCGAGATCGAACGCCTCGACCGGCGTGCTCTCCAGCACGCACGCCGCCCGCAGGTCGAAGCGTGTGAGCACCGGCACGCGCGCCCCGTTGACAAGGCACAGCAGGCCGTCGCCGATCGTCATCCGCAATGTCTCATCTCCCACCGTGAGGAGATCCCGCTTGGTCCGCGTGGCCGGGTCGATCTCGACGATGCTCTCGCCGACAGCCGCGATCAGCCGGCCGTCCCACACATCGAGCTGCGTCGCCAGCTTCACCAGCAGACCGCCGGGCTTGCCGCTGGAGCGATCGAAACCGACAATCGACTCGGCGTCCAGCGGAAGGTGGAACACCTCGCCATTCGCGAAGACGGGGGCCGCCGCGGCGCGCGGGAAGCCGAGCGGCTTCATTTGCTCACGGTCGCTCTGCCGCGCCGCACGATCCGGATAGCCGAGCTTGCGCGCGTACGTGCCGACCCAGACTACGTCTCCCGTCGCGGGCTCGATGCACGCGACCATGCCGAGGTTCGTGCCGACGAAGAGCCTCCCCTCGTGCAGGCTCGCGGTCGGCGGGGCGCCCACCGTTGGATTGTCACCGCGCGTGTCGCTCCACGCGAGCACGCCCGCGGTGGAGGCGCCGCCGATCACGCGGTCCCAGACCACGCGGCCCGTCGCGGCGTCGAGCGCGACAACGCGCGCAGAGTCGGATCCGGCACCTTTCGACTCATTCACAGCGACGAGGATGCGCTCGCCGGCGACGACCGGCGCGCTCAGCGTCACAAAGCTGTCGGTTTCCTTCGTGAACTCGCTCTCCTTCGCCTCCCAGACGAGATCGCCATTGATCCGTCGGAACGCGCAGAGGCGTCCAGGGCCCGGCGTGCGGAAGCAGCGCGTGGCGACGACGAGATCGCCGCTTATCGCGGCACTGAGCGGCAGGAACGTCTGCCCCGACGGCACTGTTCCTTCCTCAATGTTCCATTCGACGAACGGCTCGTCCGCCATGCGGATCGCCACAACGCGATCGGGAAGCGCGAGATAGATCGATTCCCCGGCGACGGCGGGGCGCGAGCCGTTGAGGATCATCTCGAGATTCACGGGCTTCGTGAGCGTCATCTGGCGCACGACCGTCGACGGCCCTATCGCCAGCGCACGCGGCGCCACCGGGTCAGGGATCATCGGCAACGGCGTAACCGCGAGCCTCTCGAGCCGCTCGACGACGTCCACCTCGTCGCGACCGAGGATCACGCGCCCCTTCAGGCCGAGCGCACCGGCGTCGGCCACCAGCCGCGGGATTTCGTGCCTGCGACCGAGCATCGACCACGCGATCGCGAGCTTCAGGGCCACAGCCGGACGCGAGATGCGATCGTTCGACGCTTCACGCAGCGCACGCGACCAGGCGGCCGCCGCGCCCGCGAGGTCGCCGCGGTCCGCCGCGAGATTGCCCGTCTTCTCGAGCGCGAGAGCGGTCCACGCGGATTCCGGGTAGACGGCCGCGATCTCACGCAGCGCCGCTTCGTCTTGCGTCTGTCCCCAGCGCATGAAGAGCGTCTGGGCTTGCGGCTCGATGGCGGCGCGGATGGCGTCCTGCCCCGCCTTCGGCAGCGTGTCCACGAAGTCGTTCAGCGCTCGGCCGAATCCGCGGTGAACTCCGTCGCGCACGACGAGCGTCCCTGCATATCGTTCCCGGGACATCTCGATCGCGCGCGCGAGATCCTTCCATTGCGCGTCGGCTGCGAGCTTGTCGAAGGTCGAGAAGATCGGCGACGCCAGGACTTTCGAGACGATCGGCGCGTCTTCGTCCGCCGGCTGCGCCAGGCAAACCAGGAATGCGATCGCTGCTCCCACCACTGTCCATTGGACGCCGCGCGAGGTCCGAAACGTAGTCCATGGGTTACGATTTCGTCGATGCAGATCCAGTGCCGGTCGTGCGACGCGGTCATTCCCGCGGAAGACGTCAACCTCGACAAGGTCCTCGCGAAGTGTCGGCAGTGCAACGCGGTCTTCGACTTCTCCGCGCAGGTGAAGATGGCGCCGTCGGCGGCGAAGGCGAAGCGCGACCGCGGCGAGGTGGCGATGCCGGCGTCGTTCACCGTCGAGGTCAGCGGCCAGGCGCTGCAGGTCACGCGCAAGTGGGCGCGCGCGCCGGCGATTTTCTTCCTCATCTTCTCCGGCTTCTGGAACACGATCGTCTCGGTCTTCGTGATCGGGGCGGCCTCGGGAGCGATGAAGGACGAATCGGGCGCCGCCGCAGGGGCGTTCATCTGGGTCTTTCTGACGCCGTTCATCGCCATCGGCATTGCGACAGGCTACGCCGCGATCGCGCTGCTGCTGAACATCACGGTGATCGCAGTGCGCGACGGCACGCTCAACGTGAAGCACGGCCCGATCCGCTGGCCCGGCAACCGCGCGATCGCAGTGGCGGATCTCGACCAGCTCTACTGCGCCGAGTACGTCGCGTATACGCAGAATCGCGTGCCGCAGTACCGCACCGCGCTCTTCGCGCTGACGAAGGCGGGCGACCGCATCAAGCTCGTCCCCGGGATGGACGCGCCGGAGCAGGGCGTCTATCTCGAGCAGCTCCTCGAGCGGCACCTCGGCATCGAGGATCGCCCCGTCAGCGGAGAGAACTGGCCTACTTAGGGGCGCGTTTCTTCACGATCGCGGCGGCGATCAGCGCGACGACGATTCCCGTCACGACGGTGCCGATGACGCCCAAGAGAGCCCACACATACGGGTTCTGCATCGCGGCGGCCGCTCGGATCGCGTCCGCGATCTGCGTGTCGGACTGGCCCGACGCACGCAGCATCGATTCCTACATCGCGCGCAGCTCCTCGAAGTACTTCGGGAAGACGACCTGCGTGAAGAGGAGCGAGTTGAGGAAGATGATGGGGGTCGCGACCAGCGATGTCCCGACACCGCGTCCGAATCGACCGGCGAATCCCGCTCCGTCTGCAGCGGCCCCGCGAATGACCCAGACGAGGACGCCGATCTGGATCAGGATGACGACCCAGAACATCGCCTGAAGCGTGGGGTGCTTGTACCAGCCCGTGACGCCGACGACGTGTATCCACGCGGCAAGAAGCACGCCCAGGATGATGCCGGGGATGATCACTTTCTTCATGTGAGCTCCTATACCGCGTTTCCCGAGTGAACCCTGCAGCTTGACGCCAACTTTCTCAACTTTCTTCGGCGAAGAAGCGGATTCCGTACTGCCGTTTCGCTCCAGCCATAACAAGGAAGGTAGAGGGCGACGTGCGGGGGCGGTGGACTTTTTGATCTTTCTGCGCTGTGAAATCGGATTTTTCTGTTCGTTTTGCTCCGGGCCTAACAGTGGGAGTAGGGAGACGCGTGATGACCGAGAACTATCTGAACTGTTTTCAAATCGTGGGCGGATTTATTTACGGATTTGCGACCGGGACTAACAGTTAAGACATGAAAAACAAAAAGACGAGTCTTGAGGGGTCCGGAGACGCCCGTTGCGATGGTAACGGGGTACAGTCGACGTCCGGATACACCCGTTGCAACGGTAATGGGGTGTACCGGACGTCCGGAAGCGCCCGTTGCAAAAGTAATGGGGCACATCCGACGTCCCGATGCGCCCGTTACCAAAGTAACGGGGCGTACCCGACGCCGGATGTCGCCCGTTGCGATTTAAACGAGGTGCTTGGGGCGTCCCATGTCGGTCGTTACGAAGTCAACGTGGCCTTTCCGGCATGGCCGCGCGGACCTCCCAGCTCAAACGGGCGATGTTCTCTATGTTTTCTGTGATTTCATTTAACAACTTCTCTTTTAAGGAAAACCACATGCGTATACCGCAAGACCATCGGTCGAGCGAATTCCTGCTCGGCTACTACGGTTCCTATCTCAAGGCTCGTCTGAAGGCCGATCCGGCCGCGGGCGGGCTCGTGAAGTCGATCGAGACCGCGCAGGATAGTCTGCGCTCGGCCAACGAAAAGGAGCGCGCTGCGGCGCAAGCGCTTCTCGAGTCGGCCGCGATCCGCGACCACGCCGATTTCGTGCTGGTGCGGACGGTCCGCGACTTCGAGGTGATGCTCCTGGCCCACGTGAAGCGTGACCAGGCGAGCGTGACCTACCGGCAGTACTTCCCGGGCGGCATCGACGGGTTCCGTTCCTCCCCGCGGGGCGAACGGCTCCAGCGCGTGCTGCACATGGAGACGCTCCTCGCGGAGTCGCAGGCGCACTTCATGATCAAGACCTTCGCGCGCGCGCTCGGCGAAAGCCGCGTGGCGCTCGAGAAGGCGGTGCATTCCTGGAAGGTCGCGCACAGCGCGCACTTCGCCCTCCGCGAATCGGAGAAGGCGGAGCGTGACGCCTGGCTGCGCTCCTACCAGAGCGTGTACGGGGGGCTCCTCATCCTTTTCCCGGGCGACCGTGAAAAGGTGGAGAGCTTCTTCCGGCCGGGTCCGAATCGCCGTCGCGATGCGACGACGGAAAGTGCCTAGCACTTTCACTCTTGGCTCCCTCGGATGGCCCATTTGGCGTCCGGGGGAGCTTTTCAACTCGGCCCAATCGGGATCGGGATCCGCCGCTATTCCTCGACGCGCCAGTCCTTGTAGACGCCCTTGTCCTTCTCCTTCTTGGCCGCGTCGCCGACGATGTATGTCTTCCAGTCGTCGCGCCCGCAGAACTTGTAACAGAGCCAGGACATGCTGACGTCGTAGACGATCCCCGCCGTCTCGTTCGGCGTGAAGGCGCGGTCGGCGCCTCCGACGGCGAAAAAGTAGCGTGGCTTCTTGAGCTGCGCGTAGAGTCTCGCCGCGGCGTCCATTTCATCCTCGCCCGACATCAGCAGGATCGGCGTCTTGATCTTGTCGGGCATCTTCTCGAGACCCGACGGTGCATACGCCATCGCGCCGGCGAATTTCGTCGCGTCCGCCGCGGCAAGGAGCGCCGCGTGGCCACCGATGCCGTGACCCGCGACGATCACCTTGTTCGGATCGACCATCCCCTTCAGCTTCCAGTCGGTCGCCGCATTGCGACGCACCGCCCAGTCGCGGGCGAGCGCGAGTCGCGAGGCCGCTGTCGCCGCATCGACCCCCGTCGTATCAACGACCGCCGTCATGAATCCCGTCGACGCCAGCTCACGTGCAAGCCAGTCGCAAAGCTTGTAGGGGTGCCCCTCCTCGTCGGCCGCAAAGACGAGAAGCGGATAAGGGGCATTCGATCGGTCCGGCTCGGCGTCGGTCCCCTTCGTCTTCGCCGGGTACATCAACGTGACGCCCGGCCCCGCTTCCCCCTTCGGTCCGTCCGCGGTCGCCGTCGATGTCCCGACGGGGAGCGTGTCGAACCCGCGGCTCCCGACATTTTTCATCGCGAGGACCCAGTCGATCCATTCCTTCTCGAGAACGTCGAAGTCGAGCGGCTTGCCGTTCAGCTGGAAGCTGGCGCGGAAGCAGTCGTCGAGGGTCGTCTTCGGCTGCGACATCATGCGGATGTACGTCGAGAGCACCGTCCAGTACTTGCCGTTCGGGATCTGGCTGCGCTTGTCCTCGTAGTTGGGGTACGCGAGGAGGAAGTAGCAGAAGCTCCACGACTCCGGGTACATGCCGTCGGCCGCGTCGAACGCCTTGTCCGACATGACGACGAGGTCCTTGAGCGGCACGTGCTTCTTCTTGCGGATCATCTCCTGGATGATCGGGAGATTCTCCTGCGCGATGACGCCGTTCTTCGCGCACATGAAGAGTTTGCCCTTCTCGACGACGGAGTTGCCGATGCACTCCGCCATCCCTTCGACGAACCACTGCGGGCAGCGGTCGAATCCCTTGAGGGCGATGTCGGTGAACTGGTGCATGCCCTCGTGTGCATAGACGTTGTACATGCGGTGCGCGTCGTAGTAGCCGACGAGGTACTTGTTGTTCGGGTCGTAGTACGCGTCGGATCCGCCGGGGGTCTCCGAGTGCTTGGCGTACTCCTTCTGCTCACGAAAGAGGACGATGACCGATCTCTTCGCGGGCATCTGCTTCAGCGCGAAGAGTTTCGCGTAGGTGTCGAAGACGAGGTCCATGTGGTCCGCGAGCTTCTTCGCGTGTTCACGGGTGGCGTTCGAACGGATGTCGTAACGCACGGAGGAGAAGGCGGTGGGCCAGTCCTTCTCGTTTTCGAGCTTGCGCTCCTGAAGGACGGGGACCGCGAGCCAGGCCACCACAAGCGCCAACGCCGTCGTCATCAACCCTCCCGAGTGTTGTCCGCTATAAGACGGTGGTCATTATCTGACGATTCATTTCACGAAATCGTTCCCGGAATGCGGAGGGGAGGCGTGGTTGGCGACAGGTTGACGTGGAGATGCGATCGGGGGTCCTGATTGGGATTGGGATTGGGATCGGGATTCGTGTTTGAATGTCTGGGCTGCGGGCGCCAAGGCGCGGCGTGAACTCCGCGCCCCGGCGCCCGCTCCAGTGGGAGGCCTGGTTTACCCTGTCTTCTTGCGCAGCATGTATGCCCGCAGACGCGTCACGAGCTTTGCGTGCAGCTGGCACACCCGCGACTCCGACAGCCCGAGCGTGGTCCCGATCTCCTTCAGCGTCAGCTCGTCGTAGTAGTAGAGCATCAGGATGTAGCGCTCTTTCGTCGACAGGTTCTTTTTGCAGTACTCGATGAAGTCGCTCTTCTCCGCCGCCGAGATGGGGCCTTCGCACTTGGCGTCCTCCATCACGTCGACGCCCGACAGGTCCGGGTCCTTGATCAGCGAACGCTTGTTCCCCGCGCCCGCGATCACGGCCCCGCTCGTCTCGCGATAGAGCTCGTCGAGGCGGTCGACGGAGACGCGCAGCTCCTTCGCCATCTCCATGTCCGTCGGCGAGCGCCCGAGCGCCCGCTCCAGCCTGTTGTGCGTCCGCTCGAGTTCGTTCGCGCGCGCGCGCGTGAGCCTCGGCACCCAGTCCATCGAGCGCAGCTCGTCGAGGATCGCGCCCCGGATCCGGTTCGTGCAGTACGTCTCGAAGCGGAAGCCGCGCATGACGTCGAACTTGTCGATCGCGTCGAGCAGCCCGAAGGTTCCCGCGCTGCAGAGATCCTCCACCTGCACGTTGTGCGGCAGGCGCTCGATCATCCGATCGGAAACGAACTTCACGATCGGCAGATACTCCTCGGCGAGGATGTTGCGCAGCTCCTGCGTGGGCGCGCGACGATACTCATGCCACATCCTGTCCAGTTCTTCCCGAGACCGCTTGGTGATGCTTGCCATGTTCCCCTCTCTGTTTCCCCTATCGATTCTCGAATCTCTCTCCTACGTGCCTGCGGGGGGCCGCGAACCCGCCTTGTGAAGGGCGCGCCGCGGTTCCGCCTCCTCGCCCGCCGCCTCGTTGACCACCGATGTCCCCCATCGACCGAAGAACAACCACCCCGACAAGAAGCCCACAACCGACGCAAGGACCGCCCGCCAGAAAATCTCCAGCGCGGGCACGTCGCGTACCATGCCGATGACGATCGCCCCGATCGAGGCGACCATCGCCAGCGCCACTCCGATGACCATCGTCCTGCTCATCCGCTACCGCCCGAAAACCGAGAACAACCGCCGCACGAAACCCGGCCGCTCCATCGCCGTCCGCGCCTCCGCGCCCGACGCCAACCGCTCCGCCACCGACCGCACACACGCCGACGCCACACATCCCGGAGCGTCGAGCAGGAAGGCCCGCCGCGCCCGCACCGCCGCGCACACGTGCGAATCCTGGATGACGTAGCCGAGCCGCGCGACGTACACGTTCATCAGCTTGTTCGCCGTCAGCACGATGCCGTTGGCGATCCGCTCGGCCTCATCGCGCGATGCGGCCATGTTGATCAACACGTGCAGCGCGCCGCGATCGGGCTCCAGCGCCAGCAGCTTGATCACCGCGTACGCATCCACCACGGCCGTCGGCTCGGGCGTCGTGACGACGATCACGTCGTCCGCCGCCGCGAGGAACGCGGTCGTGTTGCGCGAGATCCCCGCGCCCGTATCGAAGATGACGAAATCCGCCCCGCTGCAGAGGTCCTGCAGGCTCGCGAGGAGCATCGCCCGCTCCGTCTCGTTGAGATTCGCGAGCTTCTCCACACCCGACGCCCCCGGCACCACGCGGATGCCCGCAGGGCCCGTCACGATGATCTCCTCGACGCGCCGCCGTCCCGAGATGACGCTCGACAGGTTGAAGCGGGGCGTGATGTCGAGAAGGATATCCGCGTTCGCAAGCCCGAGATCGAGATCGACGAGCACGACGCGCTTGCGAGCTTGCGCCAGCGCGATCGCGAGATTGCACGACATGTTCGTCTTGCCGACGCCGCCCTTGCCGCTCGTGACGGCAAGCACGCGCGCCTGCTTCGGACGTCCCGCCATGAGCTGGCGCACGCCGTCCGCCTGGTCGAGCGACGACTGGCCGAGCGACGGCACGACGTTGCCGAAGTTGCGCCGGTCTTCCGCGCGGAGGAACGTCACAGCGCGTCCTCCCCGAGGATGAGCGACGTCAGGCGGTCGCTGTCCGCGATCTCGATGTCGCGCGGGATCTCCTGGCCGGTCGTGAAGAACGACAGCTGCTGCGTGACCTTCGACAGGACGTCGAGCACGAGCCCCGCGCGCACCGCCTCGTCCATCTTGGTGAGGACGATGCGGTCGAAGTTGCAGGGGGAGAACGCCTTGACGACGTCGACGAGCGTCTCGGGCGTGGTCGTCATGCTCACGACGAGATGCGTCTCGTCAGGCTGGGCCGCCGCGAGGACTTCCTTCAGCTCGCCGATTTGATGCATGTTCTTCTGCGAGCGGCCCGCGGTGTCGATCAGCACGAGCTCGAGGCCGGAGAACTCGCGCACCGCCGCGCCGACTTCCTCCGCTCCGCGGCAGACGCGCACGGGGACGCCGACAAGCTGCGCGACGCGACGAATCTGCTCGGCGGCCGCGATCCGGTATGTGTCGTTCGTGATGACGCCGACCTCTTTCCCGCGGTACGCATAGATCGAGATCAGCTTGGCGATCGTCGTCGTCTTACCGACGCCGGTGGGTCCGATGAGCGCCACGCGCACGCACTTGCCGGGCGTGAGCTGGATGCCATCGGCGCAGCGGATCATTTCTTTCACGGTGCCGCGCATCGCCTCGCGCACGGCGGCGCGATCCTTGAATGAGGTCGCCGGGAGCTTCTGCGTGATGCGTTCGAGGAGGCGGCGCGCGAGCTCGTCGGAGACGCGGCCGGAGACGAGCGACGCGTGTTCGTCCGCGATCTCCTGCGTCGGCGCCGGGAAGATGCGGCTCTGCTTCGCAATCATCTGCTTGATTTCGGAGATCTCGCGACGGAGCGTCTCGGGGTCGACCGCCGGCAGCGCGCGGTTTCCCACGACGGTGGGGGGCGCGATTGGGGCGGAGCCGTTCTGATAATCACGCACGATCTTGAAGCCGCCGCCGGCGACGACTTCCACGCGCGGCGTCCGCCAGCGCGCGAAGATGCCGGTCGGGCGCACGTAGCTCGTGTGGAGGATGACCGCGTCGGCGCCCAGGTCGCGCTTGATGCGTTCAAGTACACCCTTCTCGTTCGACCCGACGTATTTGCGAATGAGCACTCGTTAGCCCTCGATCACTCCGCCCGTCACGATCTGCACCTCACGCACGACTTCGTTGTAGGAGAGCACCGCGGTTCCCTGCCGCAGCGCGTCGATCAGCCGCTTCACGGCCGCGCGCACCGGGGCGCTGCATAGGACAACCGGCGCGTGACCCGCGAGCACCAGCCGGTCGAATTCACGGTTCAGCCGCTCGCCGACCTGCGTGATGACCTCGGGTGAGAGCGCGATCGTCGAGCCGCCGTCGGTGCGCACCATGCCGCCCTTGACCAACTCCTCCAGACGCGGATCGAGCGTGACCACGTAGAGACGACCATCAGACTCGAGCAGCTTCTGGCAGATCTGTCGTCCCAGCGCGCTGCGTACGTATTCCGTCAGGACTTCCGTATCCTTCGTTCGCGTGGCCGTATCGCCGACCGCCTCGAGGATCGTGCCGAGATCGCGTATCGACACGCCTTCCCGCAGCAGATTTTGAAGGACCTTCTGGAGTTCGCCTGGTTTGACGAGGCCGGCGATCTCTTCGACCACCGCGGGGCGCTTCTCCTTGAGCGACTTGAGAAGCGCGGCCACGTCGTCGCGCGACAGGATTTCCGCCGCGCGATCGCGCACGACTTCGCCGAAGTGCGCGGCGATGACCTGCGGGGCCTCGGTCGTCGTGTATCCGAGCTCGCGCGCACGCCCGATCGCGCCTTCGCCAATCCAGTACGCCGGGCGACTGAAGACAGGATCGGTTGTCGCGGTCCCTTCGAGCGCGGTGGTGCCGTTCACGGCGAGCCACTCCCCCGGGCGCACGCTGCCGCGCGCGGCCGCGACGCCGCGCAGCTTGACGACGTAATGATTGGGGTCGAGTCGATCCCCTTCGCGGATGACGACGGGAGGCACGACGATCCCCAGGTCGAGCGCGAGCTGCCGACGTAGCGCCGCGACGCGCTCCATGATGGCGGGGCCGATGCGCAGCAGTCGCACACCGAGCAGGATCTCGAGCGACTCGACGTGGAGGAGCGATTCGAGCTTCTCGGGCGGACGCTGCAATTCCTTCGCCGCTTCAGTCCTCTTCGCCTGCTCGGCTCCGCGCTTCGCGATTACGCCGATCGTCACGAGCGCCGCCCCGACGCCGACGAGCGGGAGAAACGGCATGCCGCTGCCGACCAGGGCCGTCAGCGCGAGCATCCCGAGCACGCCGCCGGCGATGTAGAGCGACTTGCGCTCGCCGAGGAAGAGCTGGCCGATCACGTCACTGCCGAGCGTGGAGGTGGACGCGCTGCGCGTCACCATCAGGCCGGCCGCGATCGACACCATGAGCGCGGGCATGCCCGCGACGAGCCCGTCGCCGATCGACAGGATCGTGAACGTCGAGAGCGCCTTGGAGACCGGCATGTCGTACTTCGCGACGCCGAGGATGAGGCCGCCGACGATGTTGATCGCCGTGATGAGCAGTCCGGCGATCGCGTCGCCGCGGACGAATTTCGTGGCGCCGTCCATCGCGCCGTAGAAGCCCGCTTCATGAGAGACGTCCTGCCGACGGCGGCGTGCGTCGTCGGCGGTGATGAGCCCGGCGTTGAGATCGGCGTCGATCGCCATCTGCTTGCCGGGCATCCCGTCGAGGGCGAATCGAGCAGCCACCTCGCTGATGCGCGTGGCCCCTTTGGTGATGACCACGAAGTTGACCACGATGATGATCAGGAAGATCACGAAGCCGACGATGGGCTCGTTGCCGGCGACGAATTCGCCGAACGAGCGAACAACGCGTCCGGCCGCCAGCGTCCCATCGGTCTTCGCGTTCGTCAGGATGAGGCGCGTCGTCGCGATATTGAGCGCGAGGCGATACGCCGTCGACAGCAGCAGGACGCTCGGGAAGACGGAGAACTTCACGGGCTCCTTCACGGTGATCGCCGCAAGCAGCGTGAGCAGCGATACGGCGATCGAGAAGACGAGCAGAAGGTCCATCATCACCGTCGGAAGCGGGATGAAGATCACCGCGATCGTCGCGATCACGCCGGCAATGAAAAGAAGGTCGCGATTCATGGCGTCATCACCCTGGCGACGGCGTCTGCCACAGGCCGGTAGAGTTGGGGCGCTACATCCTCGCCCGCGGAGGAAAGGCGATAGACGTTCGCCGTGTCTGCCGATTCGAGGATCGGCACGTGCGCCTCATGTGCGCGCTTGATGATCTGTCGCGCAAGCTCGCCCGAGCCCTTCGCCACAACGCGCGGGGCGCGGGCGGAATCGCCGTATTCGATGGCGATGGCGCGGTCGTCGTCCGTCATGACCACGGTCGCGCGATGGACGAGGTGCACCATGCGCTCCTGCGCAAGCCGGCGCTGGATCGTGCGGCGACGTTCGCGCAGCTGCGGGTCGCCCTCGTACCGGCGCATCTCATCGCGCGATTCCGACGGCGTCATGCGAAGCCGGCGCTCGTGCTGCCAGCGGCGGCATGCGTAGTCGAGAATGCCGATCGCGAGCAGAGCGATGACCGCACGGAGCGACAACGCCGCGGCCACGGAGGCCATCACCGCGGGCGACGCGCCGCCGAAGATCGTATCGCGCTGGCTCCAGAGCGTGATTCCCGTCGCGCCCGCGACGGCGACGAACCGAAGAATCGCGCCCATGGCGTTGACGGGCGAGAAGATGCGCTCGAGGCGCGGCAGGAGGCGCTCGCCCTTCGGTGCGATCGGTTCGAGCGCGAAGAGCATTCCCGACTGCAGCAAACCCGCCGCGACAGCCGCGGCGAGAATGAAGGCGACGATCGGCGCCGCCGGCCACACTATTGCTGCCGCTGCCGCAAGGCGCGGTACCGCATTGGCCGACGTCACCTCATGAATGCCGCCAAGACTCGCGCGCATTCCGCTCGCGAACGACGCGAACAGACCCTCGCCGAACATCTCGAGCGCAATCAGCCCCGCGAGGAGGACGATGGCCGCGCTCAGATCGGCGCTGCGGGCGACCTCACCTCGTACGCGAGCTTCCTCGCGTCGACGCGGCGTCGCCGGCTGGGTCCGTTCGTCAAGATCGCTCATGAGTTCAGCTCAAACCGCTTCGTCGGTGTGACCACGTGCACGCGCACATCGCCGCCGAACAGCTGGCGCGCCCACTTCGCGATCGTCTCGAGCCGGCGTCTCGGCGGGGGAGTCGGCGTGCTCCACGTGAGGCTGACCAGCACGAGCGCGGGCTTGCCGGGCTCGGTGAAGACTGTGACTTCGGCGGAATCCACGTCCGGCTGGTTGCGCAATACGGAGCGCACCTCCTCCGCGGGAGGCACGACATATTCCGAGAGCAGCGTCGGCGCAACCACGGTCACCGCATTCGTGACTGACGGGCGGAGATAGATCGACGCCGTCACCCAAAGCGCGCCTGCAATGGCGAGCCACCCCAGACTTTCGAAGATGCGACGAGCAACGTTCACGGCCGACCTCCCATCCACACCGCGACCGAGCGCACCACGTCGTCCCCTTCGCGCACGGCGCCGGCGAATCCCGAAACGAACGCTCCCGTCCCGACCGCCAGGACGAGCAAACCGACGACGAGTCGAAGCGGCAGGCCCGTCAACGTCGAGCCCGCTTCCGGCATCGCACGCGCGATGAACGCCATCGCCACCGTCACGGCGAAAACCGCCACCATCGCGGGGGCCGCAACCTTCACCGCGCCGGCGAACACCGTCGTGCCAAGACCGGAGACGATCTCGCCCGCGTTCGTCGGGAATGCCGCGAGACCCGGCGGCAGCGCGCGCCAGCTGTCGGCCATCGCGGAGAGCAGCAGGTGGTGGCCGTCGCAGAGCACGTACGCCGCCCCCGCGAGGAGCAGCTTGAACTGCGTCACGAGCGCGACCGGCTCGCCGCTCGACGGATCGAAAACCGTCGAGAGCGACAGACCGAGTTCCTGGTCGAGCAGGGCGCCGCCGGCCTGCACCGCCGCGAAGACGAGCCACGCGGCGAATCCCATTGCCAGTCCGACCGTCGATTCGATCGCGACCGCGGGGATGAGTTCGAGGCCCGCGACGGTCGTGCGCGGAGCGATCGGGAAGAACGCGATCGATAGCGCGAGCGCGAGCGCCACCTTCACGCTTACCGGGATCGCGGCGCTGCCGAAGACGGGCGCGATCGCCAGTGTCCCGCCCACGCGCGCGAGCACGAGCATGAAGAGCGGCACGTCGTTGAGGGTGAAGAGGCTCATTGCATCCACCCGCCCATGTCGCCGTACAAACCGCGCGCATAGTCGACGAGCGTCGAGAGCATCCATCCCATGAGGAGGAAGAGCGTCACGCACACGGCCACGAGACGCGGGACGAAACTGAGCGACTGTTCCTGCACCTGCGTCGCCGCCTGCAGGATCGAGACGATGAGACCGACGATCACCGCGGCGCCGAGCGCCGGCAGCGCGAGCTTCACCGCGAGCAGCAGCGCTCCGCGTGCGAGATCGACCGCCATCGCGTCGTCCATTACAGGAAGCTCCTCATCAGCGAGCCGACCACGAGCGCCCATCCGTCGACGAGCACGAAGAGCAGGATTTTGAACGGGAGCGACACGAGCACCGGCGGGAGCATGAACATGCCCATCGACACAAGCAGCGCCGCGATCACCATGTCGATCACGAGGAAGGGCAGGAAGAGCGCGAACCCCATGACGAACGCGCGCCGAAGCTCGCCGATGACGAAGGCGGGCACGAGAACTTCCGTCGGGACGTCGGATTCGGCCCAACCTTGCTCGGACTTCGGATGGCTCGTGATCTCCATGAAGAGCGCCACGTCCTGGCCGCGCACCTGCCGGAACATGAACGTGCGCACGTGATCGACCGCGCGCTCGGCGGCGGCGCGCTGCGTGATCCCCTTCTCCGCGAGATAGGGATCGATTGCGTCGCGCTTCACGGCGGCGACCGTCGGGCTCATGACGAGGAACGTCAGGACAAGCGAGAGGCCGATCACCACCTGGTTCGGCGGGAGCTCCTGCGTGGACAGCGCGCGCCGCAGGAACGACAGGACGATCACGATACGCGTGAAAGACGTGACCATGACGAGAATCGCGGGGGCGATCGCGAGGACCGTCACGAGAAGGAAAATCTCGAGCGTCGTCGCGACCTTCTTCTTGTCGTCGTCGCGCTTGATCCAGTCCTGCGTGGGCAGAATGCCCTCGTCCTTCTTGGGAGTCTCCTGCTTGCCCTCCGAAGCCTTGGCAGAATCCTGGCCGTATGCCGAGACGGCGAAGGACGGCGCGAGGGCGGGGAGCGCCATCGCGAGCAGAAACGGGACCAGGAGTACCTTGGGCATTCTTACCATTCGATGCGGGACAACGATTTCCACTGGGCAAACGAGACCGCAGGGTCGGCATTGAGCATTTCGAGCGCGATGCGGGACACCTCGCGCTCGCGTTCGTCGGCTGACAGCCTCAGGCTGAGCGCGGCTGTGCGCGCGGCGTCGCCGAAGCGCGTCAGCACGAAGCCCGCGAGAGCGTGATGGCGCTCGAGGCGACGATCGGCGATCGCCTTGAGAAGGCGCGCAGGGTACGAGGGATCGATTCGCAGCGCGAGGTTGCCGCACTCGCGGCTTACCAGACAAGCCGCGGTGAGCAGGGCGCGCCGGGGATCCGGCGACGAGAGCGCCGCCGCAAGTTCGTCCGTATCCGGATCTTCGTGAATGCGAGGGACGGGCAGACTCACGACGGTCGTCGCCCCGCCGGCGACGGATTGCGCGCGGAACAGCGCCGGGAGCACGGCCAGAGCCACAAGCAGCGACACGGCGGCCAGGAATCTCACAAGCATGTCTTTCCCCTCATCTCCGCGCGCCCGGTTAGGCGCGCCAGCCTTCGACGGTGCGGCGGATCTGCGCGAGCTCGTCGGCGATCCCCGTCAGCGGCGCCGGAGGCTCCGTCGGAACGGCCGGCACAGCGGTGCGTTCGGAGTCACGGATCGACTCCCGCAGCGCGGCGCGGAATTCGTTTTCCGCACCGTGACCGCGAAGCTGCGCGATCTCGTCGGGCCGGCTGAACTCTCCCAAGGTCACAAGGTGATCGCGGGACGCGCCGACGAGAAACACGCGCGGTCCCACGGACACGAGAAACAAGTCCTGCCGCGGCGAGATCGCCCGGCGGGCGAGCACGTCGATGACGCCGCCGCCGGCGAGAAGTCCGGAGCGGCCCAGGAACTTGCGCGCGGCGAGTGCGGCGACAGCGACGAGCGCCAGGACCGCGATCGTCCATCCCGCCACGCCGGCGACAGACGGTTCGGAAGTCGAAGCGGCGATACGCCGCGCGGAGGGTTCGACGACGATCGTCTTCTTCGCCGGTGCGTCGTCGATGAACTTGAGTTCCGCCCACGCGGGCTCGGCGTCCTGCGGCGACGACGGAGCGGCGATGCGATCGACGGCGTCCACGACTTCCCCCTCTCTCCGGACCCGGGCGCCCCGCGCCCAGATCATAATTTACATTTCGTAACTTACGACATGTAAATTATAACCGCCAGATCGGAAGATGGAAGGGGAAAATTGAGGGAATTCGGCGAGGAATTCGTGGCGGCCGGAAAAGGGCTTGGAGGCCTATTTCTCGGCCGTTCCGGCGAGACTGATGAGCTCCGTCACGCGCACCGCGATGTGATCGTCCACCACAATGAGGTCGCCGCGCGCCGCCAGGCGATCGTTCACGTAGAGGTCCACCGGCTCCCCGACCAGGCGGTCGAGCTCCACGACCGACCCCGCCCCGAGGCGCAGCAGGTCTTCCACCGTCATCCGTGAGCGACCCAGTTCGATGCGCACCTTGAGCGCCACGTCCTTCAGGAGATCCAGCGTCGCCACCATGCCGCGCGATTCGATGCGCCGCGTAGGCGCGCCCGTGTCGATGGCCGGCACGGTCGTGGGCTGAGTCGGCGCGACGGCCGACATCGCTTTCAGGAGGTCGTCGATCTCTTTCTGCAGCGGCTTCTCTTCCGGCATCTGAGTCTCCTTACTACTTCCCGCCCGGGTCCACGTCAATCACATCTACGCCGCGGATCACGTCACGCTCTCCCAGCTGCGCCTGCAGCTCGCGATTGATGCGCTCACGCACGGCAAGGCGGATCGTCTCAATCAGCGCGTCGCCCCGCTTCAGATCCTCGCTCCTGACGCGTCCCAGCACCTCGATGTTTACGATCGACCGCAGCCGGTCCCGACGCGATTCGACTGCTTCGCGCAGATTCTCGCGACCGTGCGCCAGCTCCACGGCGAGCCGGATCCGCATCCGCTCCGGGCCCGTCACCGGGAACACGAATGGATCGCCGAGCGACACTACGGACGTAGACTCGATCTGCGGGCGCACCGCCCACGCGCGGGACTCGCGTACAAGGACGGCGAAGACGCCCACGGCCGCCGCAATGAGCACGACCAAGATCGAGATCGCCCGCGCGGTGAACGGGGCCGGGCGTCCGGATGAAACCGCCATCGTCACTCCGAAATGAGCTCGTTCGTCACGATGATTTCGACTCGGCGATTGCGCGCGCGACGCGACCGCTCATCCTCCGATTCCTTGGGCGGCAGAGGCGCGGTGAACGCGTCGCCCTGCACGCGGATGCGCCGCTCGTCCACCCCGGGCGCGCTCTCGGGCGCGGTAAGCGCGGCGCGGACGGCGTCCGCCCGTAGAGTGGCCAGGAGCCACGGATTCGCGATCGCGTCGCGCTCCGGGCGCGCATTGTCCGACTCGGTGAACGGCCGGATTGCACCCGCATCGAGCACGACCGAGTCGAACCAGTTCCCGGCCGTGTGCCCTCGCACCAGGACGACATTCAGCTTCCCCTGGAGCCAGCGCCGAAGCGCCGAGATGGTCTCTCGATGCGACGGCAGGAGTTCCCACGATCCTTCCGCGAACGGCGACAGTTCGCCACCGATGATCACCTTCTGCCCCTCGGGAAGATTGACGAACTCGAGTCCCTCTGCGCGCACCGGCGGGATTTCGCTCGGTCCCTGCGGTCCCTGCAGCCGCTGCGTCGTGCGCACTCCCGTCGGGCGATCCGCCATTCCCATGGCGAAGAGGAGCACGAAGAGCGACATGAGCAGGATGTACATGTCGGTCATCGTGAGGAGCCAGAGCTGCTGCTCGCCGCCGCGGCGCTCGGGACCGATGTTGGCGGGCATTACGTCGCCTCCCGCGCCGCGGGGGGGAGATAGACCAGCAATTTCTGCTCCAGCACTGCGGGCGTGTCACCGGACTGCAGCCCCATGACCCCGCGCACCACCATTTCGCGCACCGTCTCCTCCTCCTGCGCGTGGAGGGTCAGCTTCTCAGCGATCGGGCCGTAGACAAGGTACGCCATGAGCACGCCGTAGAGCGTGTTGATGATCGCGAGTCCCATCGCGGACCCCACGCGTTCGGGGCTGCGCAGGTTTTGCAGCATGACGACCTGGCCGAGCAGCGTGCCGACAAGCCCGAACGCCGGCGAGTAGGACGCGAGCGCCCGCAACAGCCGCACGCCGCGGTCTTGCCTCTGGATAAGCTGCGTCAATTCCGTGCGCATCAGCTCTTCGACCACTCGCGGATCGGTGCCGTCGACCGCCAGCTGCACTCCGCGCTTGAGGAATGGATCGGTGATTTCAGCTGCGACCGGTTCAAGCGCGAGGATGCCGTTGCGGCGCGCGATTTCGGCGAAGCGACGGAATTCGGTGACGATCGCTTCGCGGCTCCAGACCGGCGGCCGGATGACGCGCCAGATAAGACGCGGCAGGTTTACCAGCACGTCGCGCACGGAGAAGTGGATCATGGCAGCGCAGAGCGCCCCGCCGATCGTAATCAGGACCGAGCCGAAATTGTAAAATTGGCCGATCTGGCCGCCCTCGGTCATGCTGACGCCCGCGATGAGCATGAACAGGCCGAGGAAAAGCCCGAGGATGACTCCGAAGTCCATTCGCTACTCCCGTCCCACGCTGCGGACGCTCCGCTGATAGTCGAGGATCCGGCGGACCACGTCGTCCGGCTTTTCCTTCACGACCACCTTGTCGCGGTTTGTCAACGTCACCACCGTATCCGGCGTTTCCTCCACGCAGAGGATGTGCTCCGCGTTGAGGTGAAATTCCTTGCCGTTGAGGCGCGTCAGTATGATCACATCAAGCAGACCGCGGGACGCGCGATCTGTCTCCGGTCTCTCCAGTCGTATTTATCGGCCGGATCCGACTCAGGGACGCAGGATCTTCGCGAGCCGGTCCTTCCAGGCGGGATCCGCGCTCATCGCGGCCACGAGGTCCGCGGCGCGCGGCGCGCGCATGGCGCGCACGTACTTCGTGACGGTCGCGTCATCCCAGCCGGTCATGAGCGCCATCGCACGCGACGGCTCGAGGCGCGACAGTAAATCCACGTTCGAATCAAACTCTCTTGCGGCCTCCGCGGGTTTCGTAGTGCCGACCGCCGCCTCCCGACGCGCCGCCTCCGTCGCCGCACGCTCGGCCTCGGCGCGCGCCAGCGCCGACCGCGCCACGAGTTCGAGGCGCCGCAGCTCCGCCTCACGCTTCTCGCGCATGAGCTCATATTCCTGCACTCGTTTCTCGAATTCCACGGGCGTCTCGACCGCCGACTGTACGCGACGCGGCGCCAGGGCGGCGACCGCGCTCTCCGCGAGGCTGGGTTTCAGCCACAGCGCCGTACCGCCACCGAGAACCCCGAGGAGGAGCGCGTATGCAACCAGCTCGCGATACACGGTCCAGATGCGCGTCAGTGCCTTCTTCATACGACCTCCGCGCGCGGGCGGTCATCCGCCACGCGCCGATCCTCTGCCGATGCGGCGAGCCGCCACTCGGCCCGACGCCTATCGTCCAGCTTCTCAAGCGCACGCACTTGCCGCAGCGACGCATGGTGCGCCTCGCGGCACCGCACGACCAGGCCGTCCTGCAGCGCCAGCGTCGCGCGTGCAGCCTCGACGTGCCGGCCGACGGCTTCGAGGTACCTCTGAGCGTGCAGCAGTTCGTCCACAACCTGCGCGCGATCCAGAACGGCTCGCTTGACCTGGCGCGCCCGCGACTCGTCCGCCAGCATCCCCTCGAGCCGTCGTTCGTGCACCGCCCGCGCGGCAAGCGCGGACGCGAGTTCACGGCGCCGCGCCTCCTCCTCGTTCCTCCGGAGGTCGAGCAATTTCTGCAGCGGGAACGTGTAGTCTTTCATTCGTCGATGCTCCGCGCCAAATCGATGAGCGTCTGTCGGGACTCGATCCACGGCATGAATTCGTCCACGCGCTGCGCGAGCCACGCATCGATCGCGGGACGCGCCCGCACCGCGCGATCCACCGCAGGGTCGCTCCCCTTCACGTACGCACCGACGGCGATGAGATCCTGTGCGTCGCGCAGCACCGCCAGAGAAGCGCGAACCTTCGCCGCCGCGTCGGCGTGCGGCCGATCGATCACGTCGCGCGCCATGCGCGAGACGCTCGCGAGCACGTCGATTGCCGGGAACCGCCCGCGGTTCGCAAGATCACGCGACAGCCACAGATGGCCGTCGAGGACGCTCCGCGCCGCGTCCGCGACCGGATCGTTTTGATCGTCCCCCTCCGCAAGCACGCTGTAGAACCCGGTGATGCTTCCCTGCCGCGTGGAGCCGGCACGTTCCAGCAGCCTGGGGAGAAGCGAGTAGACCGACGGTGGAAATCCGCGCGTCGTGGGAGGCTCACCTGCGGCCAGGCCGACCTCGCGCTGCGCGAACGCCACGCGCGAAAGCGAGTCCACGAGAAGCAGCACATGCTTTCCGCGATCGCGCATTTCCTCGGCGATCGCCGTCGCCGCGAATGCCGCCTTCACGCGGCGCACCGGCGGCCGGTCGGCCGTCTCCGCGACGATCACGCAGCGCTTGAGTCCCTCCGTCCCGAGATCGCGCTCGACGAAATCGCGCACCTCGCGCCCGCGCTCGCCCACGAGCGCAAGCACGACGGCGTCCGCGGCGGTGGCACGTGCGATCATTCCTATGAGCGTCGTCTTGCCGACGCCGCTCCCGGAGAAGATCCCTATGCGCTGCCCTCGCGCGCAGGTCAGCAGGCCGTCGATCGCGCGCACCCCAGTCGGCAATGACGCGGCTGATCGCGTGCGCTCCGTGGGCGTCGGCGCCGCCCGCCAGAGACCCGACCGAAGTGCTGTCGGCAGCGGTCCGGCCGTGTCAAGCGCGCGTCCCTCGGCATCGATCACGCGGCCGAGCAATCCGTCCCCTACGGGGACTTTGAGTGCGCCGGCGACGGAAACGACTGGATCGCCCTCTCGTACCCCGAGCGTTTCGTCGAGAGCCATCGCAAGCGCCGCGCCGTCGCGGAACCCGACCACCTCGACCCGCAGGGGCTCGCGTCCCGACGGCCTGATCTCGCACAAGCTTCCGATCGGCACGACGAGGCCTTCACACTCGGCGATCGCGCCGGTGACGCGACGCACGCGTCCACCGAGCCGGGCCGATTCGACATCGGCGAGCAGTTCCACGTAGCGTCCGATCATCCGAGAAGCCCCTGCTCGATCTGCTCGAGCTGCGTCGCGATGCGGAGGTCGATGTCGCCGGGATGGAGTTCGACAACGCACCCGCCGCGGTCGATGGAGGGATCGGCCTGCAGCGTGACAGGGCCCAGCCGCGGCAACTCGATCAGCTTCAGGTCATCGGGATTGACGCGGGCGACGACCCCTTGGCGGTGCGCTGCGAGCGCCACGGCCGCCCGTACGTTTTCCTCCGCGACCGGGCGCTTCCCCTTGATCTCCGCCTTCACGATCCTCGCCGCGATCGCTAGCGCCAGCCGCACGAGATCCCGCTCCGCCTCCGCCGCGAGCGCGTCACGACGCGCGTCAACGTCGCGGATGATGTGCACGATAAGATCGATCGCCCGCTGCGTTTCCCCGGCGAGACGCTTGCGTTCCTCGCGCACGGCGGCTTCGCGTCCCTCGCTCCGTCCTTCGGCACGAGCCTGCTCGCGAATGCGTTCCGCGTCGCAACGCGCCTCGCGCGCGATTTCCGCCGCGTCCACGCGCGCCCGGTCGACGATCTCCGCCGCCTGAAGCTGGAAATCGACGAACGAAAACGGACGCGATGCCATCGGACCCCTCTCTCTGCCGCAAACGACTAGACGACCAGTTCTTCTCCGCCCCGACCCTCGACGGCCAGCTCACCCTGCTGTTCCAGCTGGCGCGCGATCGCCTCGATCGAACGTCGCGCAGTCGACACGTCGCGTACGAGCACGGGCCCCAACGCGTCGATGTCGCCCTGCAGCGCCTCGCCCGCGCGCTTGGACATGTTGCGGAAAATCCTCGCCGCAACATCCGGCGCAGGCAGCTTCAGGGCCATCGCGAGCTGCGTGCGGTCCACGCTCTTGAGCAGGTTCTGGATCCCGCGGTCATTGCACCGCGCGAGATCGTCGAAGGTGAACATGAGCCCGCGGATGCGCTCCGCGAGGGTGTCGTCCTGCTCCTGGATCGACTGCATGACGCCGGCTTCCACGTCACGCCCCGCGCGCACGAGGATCTCCGCCGCGGCGCGCGCCCCACCGATCTTGCGGACCTCGCCGCCGGCCATGCCGGCCATTCTCGACTCGAGCGTCTTCTCGACTTGCGCGACGACCTCCGGGCTCATGGATTCCATGGTCGCCATTCGGCGCACAACCTCGACGGCGACCTTCTGGGGCAGCTTCTCGAGGATGCGCGCCCCCTGGTCGGGCGGGATGTGCGCGAGAATTAGCCCCACGGCCTGCGGGTGCTCGTCCTGCAGAAACGTGACGAGTGCGTCGGGCGCCGCACGGCCGATGAAGCCGAACGGCACGCGCTTGACCGTCGCCTCGACGGAGGCCATCACGCGCTGAATCTCGTCCTGCGAGGCGACGTTCGCGAGCAGATCACGCGCAACGGCGATGCCGCCGCGCGCGCTCACTCCGCCGGCCGACTGCACGGATACGAATTCGCGAAGCACGCGCGCGATCTCCTCAGAGGAGGGGCGGTCCGTTTCAAGCCGCGCGATTTCGACGGCAACCGCGTAACGTTCGTCGGCGCTGAACTGCGACATGATCGCGCGCGCCGCGTCCGGTTCGATCGCCGTCAGAAGGACGGCCGCTTTCCGCGAGGACTCAGTCAGGTTCATCTACCGCTCCATCATCTTGCGAACGGTGTCCGCCGCTTCGCGCGGGTCACGCAGCGCCGCGTCGCTCACGCCAGCGCGGAGCCGCCCCGCGTCGGTCTCATTCGAGGACACGCCCGCGAGCGCGGGGCGCGCCGATTCCTCCACGGTGACGGAGGACGTCCGCTCCATAGACGTACGCACGACGCGCCACGCGCCGTACGCCAGCATGAGCGCCAGCAGGACTAGCAGCGCGTGTCCCACGTTGCGCTTCACGCTGTCCCACGCATCGGCCCATGCACTGATCGCGGCGACGGGCGGCGCCGCCATAGGGATGAATTCGACGGCGATGTTGTTCGGCTGCTGGATGCCCGTCGCGTTGCCGACCACCCGCTCGATCTTGCCGCGATATTCGTCGCGTGCGGTCCCCTCAGCGGGGATCGTCGTGCTTCGCTCGGACACAGGGATGACGACCGCCACCGACATCGATTCGATCAGGGCGCCCTTCGGGGTCGATTCGCGAATCTCCTTGCGTGAGTTCTCGTACTGGATACGCTTCTGCGCGTCCTCCTCCTTGATCGGCCCGGGCGTGAACAGCTCTTCTGTCACCACTGTGCTCTTGGCGTTGAGCTTCACGGTTGCCATGACGCGCGCTTCAAACCCCAGAAGTTGCTGCACACGCTCCGAGATCTTCGCGCTCATCGCCAGCGCCTGATCTTGGAAGTCGCTGGCCGACGCGAGGTCCGCATCGCCGCCCGTGAACGAGCCGGCTGGAGACGTGACAATCACATTCTCCGCCTTGATCCCCGTTCCGCCGGCTACAAGCCGTGCGATGTCGAGCGCCTTGCCGCGCCCCAGATTGGCCCCCGGCTTGAGCTCGACCATGACAGCCGCGGATCCCTGCGTCTTGTCGCGCGACCAGCCCTCCTTCGACGGGGTGAGCTGCACCGCGGCCGATTTGATGCCATCCATCCTCGCGATCATCCGCTCCATGGCTGCCTGAGTGCGCAGCTGCCATTGGCGGTCTCGCGTTTCCTTGGCGGCGAATGGACTTTCTTTGATCTCAATGTTCGTCGCGCCCTGCACCTTCACCCACGCTTCGTCGGCGCGGTCGGCCGGCACATAGATGGCGCCGCCCGAGACACGATGAGGAATGCCCTCCTGCTCCAGCTGACGCAGGATCTCCACCTGATCCGCCGCGTTCGTCTCCGGCCCCACCAGCCGGCGTTCTCCCGCCGACCCGGCCGTTGCCGATCCCCATGCGCCTGCGATTCCAACGGCGAGCGCGAGCACGCCCACGGCCGCCTTCTGGCTGGCGGACAGCGCCGACCACATCGCCTTGATGGATTCCAGAGATTTGCGCAACGACTCCACCTTAGACCCTCATTTGCTGGATTTCCGTGAAAGCAGCCGTGATCCGATCCCTGATTTCGCTCATCGCGTCCATCGCGCCGCGCGCCTGCTGCAGCGCGACCATCGTTTCGATCTCCGTCGCCTGTCCGAGCGCGAGCTTCTGCATCGTCCCGTCGGCCTGGGCTTGAAGCCGCTCGACGCGCTCGATCGACTCCTGCAGGATCTCTCGGAACGAGCGCTCGCCGGTTGCGCCAACGGAGGGCGCGCTCGCGCCGGGAAGGGCCGCGTGCCCCGGGATGATCGGTCCTACGTCCATACCTCTCTCCTTTATCCTTATCGTCCAATCGGAGCCGATTTCATCACGCCCCCGCGCGCCGCTTGAGCCGGTCGCGCAGCGTCCGCGACGTGATGCCCAGTTCGCGCGCCGCCCTCTCGCGATTTCCGCCGCAGCGCTCCAGCGCGGCG
>CAYXVY010000100.1:0-44108 GCA_964468745.1 uncultured Planctomycetales bacterium
TCAAGCCGGACAACGTTACGCCCGACTTTGCGGCGGTCCTTCGCGTGGCGGAGGATGCGCATCGCGTCGCGGTCTCGACGCAGCGGGTGATCGAGACGGAGCTGGCGCTCGATTTGCGCGAAGCCGTGCTGCTGGAGGAGATTCTCTGGCTGGCGCATCGGGGCGCCGACGTCGTCTCGAAACAGCCGGCGCCGCGCGCCGGGTTCAAGTCGACGCTGGCCGAGGCGGCGTCGATTCGCGCCTTACAGCGTGCGACCGCCGACGCCCCGTTCGAGCTCGAGATCGTATCGAAGGGGGCGACGGTCAAGCTCACGTTGGCGCCGGGGAGCGGTTCGCCGGCGGCCGAGGCGGAGGACGTACTCGCGCTCGCGGCGCGCGGGCGTACGGACAAGGATCCGGTCGCGCCGCTCCGGACGATGATCTTCTGCTTCTACGCGGGCGAGGCGTGGCACGCGCTGGCGAAGGCGGCGCTCATAAAAGTCGCGGACGCGACTCTGCCGACACTGGGGCGCTACGCCTCGATTCTGACCAATCTGCCCACCGAGGAAGACGAGCGTCGCGCGCAGGAGCTCTGGGGGAAGGCGGTGGACGACTATCCGAACCCGCGGCGCGCGAGTGAAGCCCGGGCGTTCATCATCGAGCTCATCGACAAGTACGGCAAGACGCGCTTCATGAAGACGGTGCACAACGGCGTCGCGCGCGTCGATCAGGCGACCACGTGGCTGACGAACCTCGGTGGCCGCGTAGCGTCGAAGAAGAAGATCGAAGACGTCCTCCACGCCAAGCAAATCAAAATGCTCGGCAGCGCGGGGAAGGAGCGGTACGAGGTGACGTACGAGTTCTCGAACCCAGCGTCGCTGGGCGATTTCACGAAGCAGGGCCTGGGCATCGGAACCGAGGCGACGTGGGAGAACAAGGACAAGACCGTGCAGGGGGACGGCTCGGGGATCCTGGTGTGGAACCCGCCCATCGTGGGGGACGCGCAGCTCGAGTGGACCGTCAAGCCGCGCGAGGCGAAGAACATCGGCTTTACATTCCCGGCGACGGGCGGGATGACGGACGGCACAGGGTACATGGCCTGGCTTGCGTTTTCGAACGAGTCCGGGCGCGGGCCGCAGAAAATCCCTCTCCTGCCGACGCATCCGATGATGAAGCTTCCTTGGAATTACGATCGGCGCGTCAGCGCTAATTTCGGCAAGGATCGCGATGCGAAATGGACCCTGCAGGTGGGGAGCACCCACGTCATCCGCGTGGTGCGCCGCGGCAACGCCGCAGATCTGATCGCCGACAAGATCGTGCTGACGTCGGGCGAACTCCCGCAGGACGAGATCGTGAACAGCGGGCAGATCGGGGTCGCGATCTGGAATTCCAAGGTCACGGTAATCGCCGCGAAGTTCACCGGTGCGATCGATGCCGATTGGCTTCAGAACGCGCTGAAGAGCGATAAGTAGCAAGCCCGCCGCCGCCACCCTACTTGAGGACGACGACGGGGGTTCGCACCGTGCCGCTCTTGTTGCCTACGGTGAACTCAAATACGCAGACGACCCGCGTGCCCTTTTCCCATTTGAAGTTCGACGAGATGTCGTTCACGTAGGAGATCTGGCGCGTTTCCTCAGGCGGCAGGACTTTCTCGAACGGCTGCTTGTCCCTCGCCAGGACGGGCATGTCGAGCTTCGTCTTCAGCGAAAAGAGTCTCGCCTTCTTGAAGATGATCTTGTGCTCTGCACGTTCCGCGTTCACGGCGTTGACGACAATCTCGAGGTGCGGCGTCTCGATCCCGTCGCGGGACTTGCGCAGCTCGAACTGGATATGGTCGAAGCTCGCCGTCACTTTGCCGATTCCGACCGACGTGACGTCCGTGCCGCAGTCGATGCGCAGCAGGACGTCATCGTAGGGCGCGCGCGCGTCGGGCTTTGCCTTGTCGCGGGCGAGCGAGACGGCGCCGCGTGACTCCTTCGCGCGTTTCACGAGCTCGTCGGAGGCGGTCTGCACTTCGTCGTTGTCCTCGGACGCGAGCTTCTTGACGAGTGCGTCGATCTCCGCCTTGGGATCCGGCAGCGGATCTTGTAGGAGGACAAGCAGGACTAGGACAGCTTCTTTCGTAGCAACTCCTCCGCCTGCGGCGCCTTCATGCGTCCCTTGGCCGCCTTCATCACTTGGCCCACGAGGAACTTCATCGCAGCGTCCTTGCCGCTGCGGAAGTCCGCGACGACTTTCGGGTTCTCGGCGATCGCCTTGTCTACGGCCTCCTCGATGGCCTTCATATCCGTGACGATGGCCAGGCCCCTATCTTTCACGACATCCGCCGGCGCTCGACCGTGCAGGATCATGTCTTCAAGGATCTCCTTGGCGGAAGTCGCGGTGATCGTGCCCGCATCGAGGAGCTGCAGGAGATCGACGAGCGATGCGGCCGTCGTCGTCGAGTCCTTCATCGACAGCTTGTGCTCGTTGAGGACCCTGTTGACGTCGTTGATGATCCAGTTCGTGACGACCTTCGCCTTGTCGGAGCGCTTGACGGCGTCTTCGAAGAAGTCGGCCGTCGCGCGGTCGGCGGTGAGGATTCCGGCTTCGATGTCGCTCACTCCGTGATCGCGCGCGAAGCGGGCGCGGCGGGCGGCGGGCAGTTCGGGAAGCGAGCGCTTCACGGTATCGGTCCACGACTTGTCGATCCGCAGGGGCGGGAGATCCGGCTCGGGGAAGTACCGGTAGTCGTGCGCTTCTTCTTTGGACCGCATCACCTCCGTGACGCCGCGCTCGGCATCGAAGAGCCGCGTCTGCTGCACGATTCGTTCGCCGGCGCGCAGGGCATCGATCTGCCGCCTCATCTCGTGCTCGATTGCGCGCTGCGCGTTGCGGAAGGAGTTGAGGTTCTTGACCTCCGTGCGCGTCCCGAATTCCGTCGCGCCCTTCGCCCGCACACTGACGTTGATGTCGACGCGGAGTTCGCCCTTCTCCATGTCGCACTCGGACGCCCCTATGTACTGGAGGATGGACTTCAACGTGTCGAGGTACGAGGCGGCTTCGTCAGGCGTACGGAAGTCGGGCTGGGTGACGATCTCGATCAGGGGCACGCCGGCGCGGTTGAGATCGACAAAGCTGCGGGCGCCCTTGTCCTCGTGGATGAGCTTGCCGGCGTCCTCCTCGAGATGCGCGCGGGTGATGCCGATGCGTTTGCCGCCCGCGATCTCGACCCAGCCCTCCTTCGCGAGGGGGAGGTCGTACTGCGAAATCTGGTACCCCTTCGGAAGGTCGGGGTAGAAATAGTTCTTCCGGTCGAACTTCGTGGAGGCGGGGATATCGCAGTTGAGTGCGAGCCCGACGCGCAGGCCCAGCTCGACGGCGGCGCGATTGAGGACGGGAAGGGTGCCGGGGTGCCCGAGACAGATCTCGCACACCTGCGAGTTGGGCGGCGCCCCGAATCGGGTGGAGCATCCGCAGAAGAGCTTGGTGGCGGTGCGCAGCTGGACGTGAGTCTCGAGTCCGGCGACGAGTTCGTAATCGGTCACGCGAGGCAGAGTACTATCTCGACTTCGCCTCGGCAACCGCGCGGTCGATCACGTGCCGCGTAAGCGAGTCGTAGTCGGGGCCCATGCGCGTCCGCACCTGATCCAGATCCTCCGGCGTGAGCTGCTTGAGTACGGAGAGCAGCCTGACGTGATCGCCGATGCGGGCGAGGGCGCGCAGTCGCTGGGGTGGCGTCAACCAGACGTGCTCGTTGTCGCCCGTCCTCTCCAGTTCCAGCGCGCGGCCGTAGTGTTCGAGGGCGTGATCCACGCGGCCCAACCGATCGAGGACGCGCGCGAGGGCGTAGTGATTGGCGGCGCGCGTTGGGAAGAGTGCGAGTGCGCGTTCGTAGTGCGGGAGCGCGTCCGTATACCGTTCGAGACGGTCGAACATCGCGGCGCGACGGAACGCGTAGGGCGAATGGTGCGGCCTTCGCGCCATCGCCTCGGCAAATGCCTGGTCGGCGCCCGCGAGATCCCCCTTTGCCGCCCGTTCGTCGGCCAGTGCAGCCCAATTCTCGGCGTCGTGCGGATTCGCGGCGACCGCATCCGCGTACTTCCTGTCGTCCCGGAGCTGCTCGCCTTGCAGGAACGCCGGAGCCCAAGCGGCGGCCAGCAGCACGAGCATCGCGCACGCGAGGGCCGCAATCGTGGCGCTCTTCGCCCCCTGCTCGCGCGGACGTCCCGTCGCCAGCAGCCCTGCGACGATGAAAAACGTCGCCCCGGTCCCATATTCGTAGAGATCGAAGTCGGCGGTGGAGTGGACGCATCCCGCGAGAAACCCTGCGAGCAGTCCCATCCGCGTCGCGAATCCTGGCGTCGCCTTTATCATCGCGACGCCCGTAAGCCAGGCGCCGCCGACCAGTAGGACGAGGATCGGCCACCCGTCGATCTCCTTGAACCGGTCGAGCCAGAGGACGGCGACGACGAGCCCCGTGGCCGCGCCCGCCGGCAGAAGCCACGCGGGGAGCGCATCGGCCGCCGGCTCCGGCACCTCGCGCGCGGCGGCGCGCACCGTCATCCCGAGGAATGCGAGATAGGCGAGCAGGCCGACGATTCCCATTTCGATGAAGATCTGCAGATAGTCGTTGTGCGCCTTCTGCACTTCGAACTGGCGCTCGTCGCGATATCGGTAGTAGTGCTCCTGAAAATTGTTCAGCCCGATACCCAGCGCGGCTTCCGACTTCATCCGCCACGCGGCCGACCAGTATGCCGCGCGGATCTTCATCGACTGCGTCTGCATGAACCGCGGGCCCAGCAGCGCGATGACGAGAACGCCGGCCACCGCGCAGCCTATGATCACGTCGCGACGCCGCGTGCAGAGCGCGGCGAATGCAACTGCTCCCACGGCAGAGGCGACCCACGCCGCCTTTGCCCCCGTGAAGGCGAGAGCCATCGCGCCGAGCACGATCGCCACGAGACAGATCAATCGCGTCGGCCGGTGCGGCGTGTCGATCAGTACGCCGGCCGCGACCGGCAGCAGAAGGACGATGAACCCGGCGAAGGAGTTTGGGTAGAGAAACGTCGCCCACGGCTCGCCGGTCTCGACGCGCGTCATCATTTCCGGCGTCACCAGCGGATTGCCGACGAGCGCCTGCTTCATGACGGGGAGCACCCAGAAATGCTGCAGCACGCCGTGGAGCGCGAGGGCCGCCAGCCCCGCCACCAGAAGCCCGAGCAGCGCGCCACGACGGCCCGCGAAGAGATGTGCGCACAGCGGCACGAGCAGTGCATACGTCACGAACGCCGACGCGCCGTCGATCGCGGAGTAGAGATACGAGGCGCGCGTGAGTGAGAAGAGCGCGACCGCCGCGAAGAGAGCGAGCGGAAGTTCAACGCCCGAGAGGAAGGGCGTCCATCGTCCGTCGAGCGCCCGCGCCGCGAACCACGCGAGCGCCGCCAGCCACGCCCATGCGTGGATCAGCAGGTTGGCGCCCCCCGGCGCCCCGGCCGAACTCACGCAGAGGCGCACCACGATCTGGAACGCGATCAGGAAGAGCGCCGCCCGGTCGAGCAGGGTGGCCAGGCGCGTCCGCTCCATGATGAGGCCCAGTATAATCGCCCGCGCATGCCCGACGTCACGTTCACGGTTTTCACCGCGACCTTCAATCGCGCGCACACGCTCGATCGGCCGTACGCGAGCCTGCAGGCTCAGACGTTTCGCGATTTCGAATGGATCGTCATCGACGACGGCTCAACGGACGCGACGCGCGAGAAGGTCGAGCGGTGGGTCTCGGAGAAGCCTTTCCCGATCGTGTACGAGCGACAGGAGAACCAGGGAAAGCACATCGCGCACAATTGCGCCGTCGCTCTCGCTCGCGGCTCGCTTTTCGTCATCCTCGACTCCGACGACGAACTCGCCCCCGAGGCGCTCGCGCGCTTCCACCACCATTGGGTCGCGCTGAGCGAAGAGGAGAAGCGCGAGTTCCTCGGCGTCGTTTGCCTCTGCCGGGACGGCGCGACGGGAGAGGTGCTCGGCCGGCGCCCTTCGAACGCGCCTCTCAAGGTGCCTGCGCTCGAGTACGTGTTGCGCGAGCGGATCCGTCACGATCTCGCGGCGTGCGTGCGCATCGAGCTGCTGCGGGAACACCTCTTTCCCGCGATCCCGGACGCAAAGCTCATCCCCGAGGGGGCGATCTGGGCGCGATTCATGCGTCGCACGAAAATGGTCGTGATCGACGAGGTGCTCGAGACCAAGCATTACCAGGCCGACGGCTACACGCGCAACCTTGTCGCGAGCTACCGCCGGCACGCGCCGGGCCGCTACTGGTACTTCCTCACGAATCTCTCGGAGAATGCCGACCTGTTGCGTCGCTATGACAAGGGACGTTGGCTGAAGGACACGGTGCAGCTCGGCCGGCTGATGTTCCACGCGCGACGCGGCTTCGGCGAGACCTTCGGCGCCCTGCGAGGCTTCCTTAATCGTGTGGCCTTCGTGTTCTTCCTGCCGCTCGCGTGGCGGCTCTACCGACGCGACGTCAACGCGGAATGAGCTCGCGCACCAGGCGGAAGCCCGAGCCGGCGCCGCCCATCACGCGGATGCCCGCGCGCGTCCGCGCCGCGCATCGAAAGAAGAACTCGTTGTCCACGTTCCAGCCACCGCCGCGCACCTCGAGCGTGCAATACTCCGGCACGCCCCCTGCCATGTCGCGCGCGCCGTAAGGACTCTCGTCTTTCGGATACGTAAGAATCGGCTCCGGATCGCGCGGCGTCGTCAGTCCGCTCTTCGTAAACGACCAGTCGAACGTGTCGCCCCACGGATGGACGCGGCCGTCCACGCCGCGAGCCGCCTTCTCCCACTCCGGACCGGTGGGAAGCCGGTACCGTGCCCGCTCGCCGTTGCGCGCGGCACGTTCCGTGCGCCACTTCGCAAAGTCGATCGAGTCCTCGATCGCGATGCCAGACACGGGCCAGGTCCCGATCCAGTTGCCGCTGCTGATGACGAGGACGTCCCCCTCCTTGCGCCAGTAGTGCCCAGCATTCCACGCGCGACGCGGTGAGCGCAGCCAGGCTTGATCGAGCGTGTGATGTTCGCGGTCGTTGAGATACTCGAGGTATTCCCGGCTGGTCACCTCGGACGCGCCGATGAAGAAGTCGTCGACGTGCAGGGTCATACGCTCGGTTCCGAAGAGAAAGGGGCCTGCGGGAACGTGAAGGAAGTCCTTGCCGATCTC
The DNA here is from genome assembly GCA_964468745.1 of uncultured Planctomycetales bacterium. GTDB lineage: Bacteria > Planctomycetota > MHYJ01 > MHYJ01 > JACPRB01 > JACPRB01. The sequence goes on from CAYXVY010000100.1 coordinate 7,178, forward strand.
CTCGTCGGAGTGCATCGCGACCGTCCCGCGATACGCACCGCCTCGCGTCACGAGCACGGGGACTCTCGTGTCGCGCATGCCCTCGCGGCTCAGGATGACGAGATACGAACCGGACGGCAATTGGGTCGCGGCGAGCGGGCATCTCGTGCCGACAATCTCGTATGCCTGGGGGACCAGGCGACCGTCGCCGCCGCGCACGTAGCGATAGACGCTCACGGACGCGTCGGTGGGCCTCGAGTCCATCTGCACCGTGCCCTTGAGCTCGAGTTTCGGGGCGTACGTGCCGTCGTCGTACACGCGCACCAGCCGCTCCAGAATTGAGGCGCGAGCCGCGTCGCCGGCCGACTCGGCCTCCTCGAACGCGCGGTAGTGCAGGGTGGCGAGCGCCGAGCGCGCCTCTTCGAGACGTGGATCTGCGCCGAGCGCGCCTGCATAGGCCGCAACCGCCTCGGCGTGACGCGCGCTGCGCTGACGCGATTTTTCGTCGAGCTCGCGCTCCGTGTCCCAGAGCGGCCGCTTGGCCGGTTCGTCCGCGTATGGCCCGATCGTCGACTGCAGATCGAAGCGGCGGCGCCGCGCGTCCTCGACGAGGCTGTCCAGTTGTCGCAGGTCGGCGAGTGCATCGCGCCCCCGTCGAACGAAATCGGCAGCCGCCCCGCGCTTCGACGACGCATCGGCGGCCACGCGGAGCTCGGCAATCTTCCGCTCAACGAGCGGATGCGCCGGCGCAAGCGCCCGCAGCTGCTCATAGATCGCGGCCGCGTCGGCGTACCGCCCCTGTGATTCCGCCGCGTCAGCCTCTGTCATGGAGTGTTCGATCCGGCCGCGCAAAGTGAGCCAGTCGCGCAGCAGAACGCCCGCCAGGACAAGTGTGCCCAGCAGCAATCCTGCGGCCAGTCCCGCCGAAGCGCGGTGCCCCCGCACCCACTTCGCCGCGCGCTCATGGAGAGTCGCAGGTCGAGCCGAGATGGCCTCGCCCGCACGTTGGCGTCGCAAATCCTCCGCGAGCTGCGCGGCGTCGGCGTATCGACGCGCGGGATCGCGTTCCAGCGCCTTGAGCGCGATCGTCTCGAGATCGCGCGAAAGGTGCGACACGAGCCGGCGCGGCTCGACGACATCGTCGTTCAGGATTTTCATCAGCACGGCTGCGGCGGTCTGACCCGCGTGCGGCGTGCGTCCCGTGAGCACCTCATAGAGAATGGCGCCAAGCGCGTACACGTCCGTGCGCGCGCTCACCTCCTCGCCGCGCGCCTGCTCGGGGGCCATATACACCGGCGTGCCGATCACGACGCCGGTGCTGGTGACGCTCCCGGCCTGGCTGGGAATCTGCGCGAGTCCGAAGTCGCCGACTTTTGCTTCTCCGTCCGGGGCGATCAGGATGTTCTCGGGCTTCAAGTCGCGATGCACGATCCCTCGGGCGTGCGCTGCGCCGACTCCGAGCGCCGCGTGTTCGACCATTCTCACGAGCTGTGCGACGTCGACGGTTCGTCGCGCCAACACGTCCGCGAACGGCCGGCCCGGGACGAGCTCCATGGCGAGCCACAGGCGGCCGTCCGCTTCGCCCGCGTCGTAGACCGTGACGACGTTGGGATGCGACAGGCTCGCCGCGAGTAGCGCCTCGCGACGGAAGCGTTCGCGCACCTCGGGCTCGTGCGAGTCGCGCAGCAGCTTGAAGGCGACCGGACGTCCCAGGGTCCGATCGATCGCGCGATAGACGACGCCTGAGGCCCCTTCTCCGATCGGATCGCCGACATCGTAGCGCTCCATGGTAGGGACGCTGAGAGGCGCACGTTCGCGTTCATGCGCGCGAACGGCGGTCTTCAGCCGATCGATCCAATTCGTCTTCTCAGGCACCGAAGAGCTCTTTCCATTCTGCTTCAAGGCTGGCGCTGTCGGTCGTCAGGTGCTGCAATTCCGCGCGGATCTCGCCGCGCAGTGCTTCGCGCACCGCGAACAGATGATTTCGGACGTCGCTTTCTTTCAGGCCGAGCCGCCGGGCGACTTCAGCGTACGTCGGCTCGCAGTCCGTGGACGCGAGATCGTATTCCTCGAATGCCCGCAACTGCGCCGCGCGACCCTCCGCGGTGAAGCGTGCGCGGACGCGCTCGATCGCCTCGCGCAGCACCGTCTCGACCCATGCGCGATCGAAGTCGCGGTCCGGATCGCTGCCCGCGGCGGGTGCCTCGGGAAGCGCGCCGTCGTCCAGCGCGAGGATTTTCGTGCCCCCGCCCCGTTTGAGTCGATGGAGCGCGCGTTCGCGATCGACGACGAACTGGCTGAGCAGGACTTTGAGGAAGGCGCGCAGGCTGCCGCGCTCGGAGGCGTACCGTCGCAGGCCGCTCCCCTCGAACAAATTGAGGAAGAAGGCCTGCGCGAGGTCCTTTGCGTCGTCGTTCGACTTTCCCCACGCAATGCGGACATAACAGTAGACCGGCTTCCAGTAGCGGCGGCACAGCTCCTCGAATCCGGGGCCCGGCGCATTCGTGGCGGGATCCCAGAGGCGCGAGACGAGCCCCATCGTGGTGCGCGGGAAGGCCCCGCCTCCCCCGCCGATGCTGGTTTCCGCGGAATTCCCCAAACGATCCACCCTCGACGACGGATGAGAATCGGACGACACGACTGTACACCCTGTCCGTCGCACGGCGCAATTCGTCTTGCGGATTCGCCTTGGAGGTAAGACATGCGCATCACTCAAGGGCGCCGGGGCGTCGCGCTGGTTGTAGTCCTCGGAATGCTGGCGATCCTGGCCATGATGGCCGTTTCGTTCAATGTCGTGGTCGGCATCGAGCGCAGCGCGTCTCGCGGGTATCTCGACGAGGTGCGTGCGCGCCTGATCGCCCGTGGCGGCGTGGAGATGGCCATCGAGAGGATCATGGACGCGCCGCTCGATCCGCCGGCGCGGATGACGTACTGGGGTTCGAACGTGACGGAGACCGGTGCCCCCGACGAATCGACTCCGCTAGAGGAGGCGCGCAACGTGTCATTCGCGTACGAAGTGGACGGCGCGGCGCTCAACGTTGACGTCGACGGGCGGCCTCTCGGCTTTTCGGGCGTCATGACGTCGTCGAGCTACGCCCAGAACAGCGACCTGTACCGTCTTCGCGTGTCGGACGCGAACAGCCGTATCCACGTGAACGACGGCTTGAGCGCGGGATCGACGGGGAGCGTCAGCCGGAATCTCCGGAGGATTCTCAACATCCTCGGAGCCGGGGTTGGCATCGACGGCGTCGGCGATCGCATCCTGGACCGGCGTCCGGTCGGGGGTTATCGCTCCCGGCGAGAGCTGGAGAGCGTTCTCGGATCGAGTGACTATCGTCGCGTCGCGCCGTTCGTCTCGACCGCTGCGTGGGTCGACCGAAGTGTCGTCAACCCCGTGCCGCTCTCTAAGGAAACGCTCTCCGCGTATCCGGTGCCGTACAACGCGTCCATCGGGCTCTGCCGTTATGGGCGCTCGTACGACGCGTCGGGCCGGCCGATCGCCGCGCCTCTGACGTGGGCGCCGGAATTCGCCGATCCCCGTGGCTCGGCCCATGCGGTGTTCGCACTCGACGAAGTGAATGCGCAGTGGATCGAACGCGCGGAGCGGGCGCCCGTAAACGTGAACATGGCGGCGCGAGAGGTCCTCACGGCTCTCATCACGGGCCTGCGCGGGTGGTATCGGGTGGAACGCCGTAAGTCGAACCCGTCAAACCAGATGGGCTGGCTCACGCTGTACTCCTTCATGTGGCAGAAGCCCTACGAGAATGCGGCGGGCGGCCTGTCGGGCGACGAGATCGGCTGGCTCTATTCGACGGAGCCGTTCGCCGGGCCGGGCGCGGCGGGAAGCGGCGTGCCCGCGGTCCAGATCGCCGACGAGATCATCGCGTGCCGCGCGCGTGCGCGCTCACCCCGCGTCCCGACGCTGGACTACTCGAACGTCTGGTATGGCGGCAAGTTCCGCACGTGGCGCCAGTTCCATGCGTTCTGCGACGGTCTCGCCTCGGGCGGGCTGCTCATCGACCGGCGACCCATCTATTTCGACTTCGAGTGCTCGGCCGGCACGACTGGGGGCGGATGGTGGGGCTGGGGAAGCGGCGCGACCGGCTCCGATGTGCTGGTGCCGTCCACGATTCAGCCGCTCTTCGCCGCGCAGGCGATGGCGGACGTCCTCAAGGCGAATTTCAATCCCAACTGCACGCTCAACGAGCTCAATCCCGATGCGAATCTCCACCTGATCGTCGACAAGACGGATCTCATCTGCAATTCGACGGAGTTCTGTTTCACCCCGATGGGGTTCTTCGAAATCGAGTGCGAAGGCATGGTGCTGCGCACGCCGGGAAACGAGGACCTCCTCACGGTGCGGCGCGGCACGCTCGTCGCCCGCAAGACCATCACGTGCATCATCAAGGCGTTCGACGTCCATCGCGACACGACTCAGGCCGACTTCGTGGCGGGCGACTGCGGGGTCCGACCCGGGAACGTGCGAATGACGAACAACGATCGCACCATGGAATCCGGACCGGAGCCTGCGAATGGGCCCGCGGCGGAGCAGTGCCGGTGGAGCGGCTGGGTGCAGCTCGCGACGATTGGCGGACCGGGGCGCAGCGGCCGGCCGCAGAAGGTCGGGCGCGTGGGGGCGACGCCCGAGGGGGGCGCGGAGGAGTCGTCCGTCATGCACGCGCACTTTGCGCTCGACCACCGCCTGCACCACCATGCCTCGGGCGTGTGCGATCCTCTGCCGGCGTCGCAGGACTTCCGGAACAACCGCGACCGCACGGAATCGGCGGCGGGACCCTACGGGCCGACGACGGGCGCACCGGGGCGGCACCGGCTCGCGCGCGATTTCGATCCACTTCGCCCGACTCTGGGAGCGGAGTACGTCGCCGCGAGCGATCTACGCCTGGACGGAGCGTTCGTGGAGCGGGACAGCGCGCTGATGTACCTCAATGACAGCGCGGTGCTCGACAGCGTCGGTACGGTCTCGTACTGGATCAAACCTGCGTTTCATCCTGAGATGACGGGAAAGCCGCGCACGTTCCTGTCGATGGACACGGTGAAGAGCTCGGCAGGCGGCTACGGCGGATGGACCCGCCAGGTGATCAACGGCCAGTGGTTCTTCCCAAGCCACGATGCGGCTCCGTTCCGGCCGTCGCCGTCCGAAGGCTCGCTTCCCGTCTACGCGCGTGGTCCGTGGCGTCCCATGAGCTTCGTGGCGGGGTATTCGGTGATCGGAGGGGGAGTGGGTCAGGAGACCGATTCGCTGAACCACCGTACGCACACGCATGCGCCGCGCAGCGATTACCTGCAGGCTCACGGATGGACGCACGTCGCCTATTGCTGGGACATGCGGACCCACCGCGCGCACATCCGCGTGAACGGCCGGCTTCTCCCGGGGACCAGCGACATTCGCGTGCACCCGGGCCGCGTTGATCTCACTCCGTTCTTCAACGCGCCGGTGCGCCTTGGAGAGCCGTCGCGCACGGCCACGTCCATGGGCCAGGCGCGCAACTGGTCGGCCGACTCCACGATCGACGAGTTCTACATGTGGAAGGGAAACCGGCTCGACCGTGCCGAGGAGCTCTTCGAGCGCGGCCGCTACTACCGTCCCCGCGCGGGGTCCGAAGCGTCCTTCACGTCCGCGGCCGTGCCGCTCGGTGGACTCCCGGCTCGCGTGCTGCCTCCTCCGAGCGACGTGCTCCGCCCTGCGCTGAGCCCCGCGCCACCGCCGATGACCGTCTCGGCGCCTCGCGTGCGCATCATCGGCGCCGCGTGGACGTGGTACGGAGAGACCGTCCGGCCCGGCGATGGAGCGCCGCAGTTGCGCGATTGGTCGAGCGGCAGGGATATCGCGGTGCAGGTCGAATGCGTGCTGCTTCGGAACGAAACACCCACCGGGGCCGCGATGACGCGCGACGGCGGTGAGCAATGCAACGTGAGTTACGCGGACGCGGATACGGCGAAGTACCGCATCGTGGTGCGCACCGGGGAGCCCGGGGCGATCCTGCTGGCGACGCCCGTCCTTGATGACGTGACCCTCTTTTTCACGCGGGGTGTCGAGTTCGTCTTGTACGAGGTGGCGTCATGACGATTGCAATCGCATGGATACTGATCGCGCAGGGTGTGGAATTTCGCACCGGCGACATGACGGAAACGTCGTGGGGCATCCGCGGAACCACCCGTTTGCGGGCCGATACGGAGCTGCGCGTCGTCGCTGTTCGCATGGAGCGGCGCTGGGAGGCGGAACAAGCGTGCTTCACCGAAATGAAGTCGGACTCCATGCGGCTGCGCGCCTCGGCATTCACGGCACACGGCGGCCGCTTCGAGGCGGCGCTCAAGGCCGGGCCGGTCGGCGAATACGAAGTGGTCGTTTCGCAGTGCGGAGCGGACGAGGATACGACTCTCGTTTGTCGCAAGACCATTCTGGGCGACGCAGCGCGCGCCTTTAGCGCGTGGGACGGACATTTGAAGAAACTGGCAGCGGCCGTCGAAGCGGCGGCCCGTTTCGTCGAGGAGATCCGGCAATTTGCCGGCGCCGCGAATCCGCCGCGAAAAGGTGCGTGCGAGGACTTCCTGCGCCGTGTGCAAGTCCACGAGCAGTGCATCGCCGCGGCCGCGGAGGCGACGGACTGGTCCGCATGCGCGGCCCTGCTTGTGGGGATCTATTACGAGATTCGCAACGCGCAGGTCTGGCATCGCGAGACTCCTCGAGGCGAGGCGGGCAATGACTCGGAGGTCCGCAAGGGCGTGTTTCTGGACCCGGAGCTGACGCTCGACGGAATCGACAAGCGGGTTGCTGAGGCCGGCCGCGTTCTGGGTCTCGAAGTCCGCGTCTCTGTGGCGAAACTCCTGGCGGGCGTCGATAGCGACCTACCAGGAGCGCTGCGGGTTGCGGCGAAGCTGGTGGCCGCAGCTCCCGAACGCGACGCGGAGTTCGAGAGTGTATTCGAAGAGCGCGTCGCGTCCACGCGGCGAGATCGGCTGAACGCGTACGTCAGGAAGTATGTGCGCTGAGCGCTTGCGCGATGAATAGCGTCGCGTGCGGGTTCTCGGGGTCGATCGCCGTCAGGATCTTCCGTTCGCGCTTGTGCATCGCGGCGCAGTCGAGGCGCGGCGTGTCCGCCGACGAGAGCGTGCATCTCGCGCATCCCGTGTCCGCCACGATCTCGCCCGAGACATCGACGAGCGGCACGCCGGCGAGCCGGCAGGTCAGGGGGCGGTGTTCGTAGAGCCGGCACTCGCCGCGCGTGCCCAGCACCGGGCATTCGACGTCGCCCAGCCCGTCGCAAATCGCATCTACTTCTTCGTCGGAGAGTCCGTCGAGCGTCGCGCGCAGGTCGGGGCGGATGCGGCGGAGCTTTCGGATGATTTCGTCCGCGCGGGCAACGATGTCGCGACGCGTCGCTTCGGGCGCCGCCGCGAGTCCCTCGCGCAGGGTGGCGGCGTCGGCGATCGAGATGTCGAAGAGGCCGAGGCAGCAGTCGCGGCACCCCTTGGTGCACGTCACCTTGTCGGGATGGGCGCGCTGGACGGAGCGGTACCAGTCCTCCGCATCCTGCAGGAGCCGCCCGTATTTTTTCACGGCGCGATTATACCGAAGGGTCTCAGAGCCGTTTCATATAGGCGATGACGCTGATCGTGATGCTCGCGCTGCTCCAAGTGCCCGAGTTCGAGCCCATCGAGAAAGCCGGAGTGGCCGTCGATCTCGCGACGGAATTCGTGCCTTCGCGTGCCGGGAAGTTCCTTCTGGCGATCGACGCGCGGAGCATGAGCGTGCGCGAGGCGGGGACCGTGCAGGAACTGAAGAAGTTCGACGGCGTCTTCGCCGCCACCGCGTTCGACGAGAAGGATGAGACGCTCTCAGTGGTGTCGGGCGACGAGCTGATTCAATTCGACGTGAAGGACTGGAAGGAATCGCGTCGCCTGAAGCTGGAGAATGCCGGCTGCGCCCTGTCGCGACAGGCATGCTTCTCCGGCGACCGCGTCTATTACCGCACCCTAGACGAGGGGGTTGCGTTCGCACGCTTCAACGACGGCAAGCTCGAGACAGAGGTCGTCGACATCACGCGCCGTAACATCAACGAGCTGCGCGTTCGTACCGTGTTGGGCGTTTCAGGCACGACCCCCATCGTGGGCGTACAGCGTCAGGATCTGGCCATCTGCGTTCGTGGAGGGATCTATCGCATGTCCTGGGGCGAGCCGGTGATTGCCGTGGCCGCAACCGGAGGACGAATCGCCGTCGTCCGGAGCCTCGGCGATTCCGTGTATCGCGGCGACAACTTCAAGTGCATCGCGAGCCACGAGGGCACGTCGAATCGCGCGGCGACGATCGACGGGAAAAAATCGCGCGTGTTCGTCCGGCGCGACGACGGCTGCTATCTCTGGAGCGTGCTGGCGCCGGAGGCCGAGTTCAAACTCGACTCCCTGACCGACGAGTTTTCGCGCCTGTGCGTCGACGCTAAAGCTGGGTTGCTGTACGGCGTCGTCAACGGAAAGCTCAAGAGCTGGCGGATCAAGGAGTAGTGCGGTTGCGCGCGGCCAGCTCGAGTAGGGTCGTGATGAAGAACATCAGCGCGACCTGCGAGACGATGATGACGAGTGCGTACGTCGATTGCACCTGGTAGAGGAGCAGTGCCGAGAGTCCGGTCAGGATCGTCATCGCGTACACGGTCAGCACGGTGGCGCGGCGCGACATCCCGAGATCGAGCAGACGGTGCGCGAGGTGATTGCGGTCGCCGACGAAGATGGGTTTCCGATTCTTGAGCCGGATGAGGATCACCGTGATCGTGTCGAAGAACGGCACGGCGAGGACAACGAGGGGAACGAAGTACGCGTGCATCGGCGCCTTGCCCATCTCGAAGAACGTGAAGGTCACCGTCAGCGTGCCGAGCAGGTAGCCGAGCAGGAGGCTGCCGGCGTCCCCCATGAACATGCGTGCCGGGGGGAAGTTGAAGCACAGGAAGCCCGCGCACGCGCCCATCACGGCCATGAGTGCGGCGGCGACGAACTGCTGTCCCGTCAAGATTGCTACGATCGCGAACGCGGTGGAGGCAAGGCCCGCGACGCCTGCGCTGATGCCGTCCATGTGGTCCAGCAGGTTGAAGGCGTTCGTCATGCCGACGATCCACAGGACGGTGATGGCGCCTCCGGCGATGTTGCCGGCGGTCGTGCCCTCCCAGAAGAGCGAGAGGCGCTCTCCCCCCGTAACGAAGCCGATCGCGACGAGCGTCTGGACGAGAAGCTTGACGTGCGGGGAGAGCTTGAAGCGGTCGTCCGCCAGTCCGAGGAAGAGGATGACAAGCGCGCCGCCGACGAGGACGACGACTTCCTGCGCTTTTGAGACCACGCCCGGCGCGTAGTCAAGGACGCCCTTCGGCAGCCCGAACGACTTGCCCTGCGTGACGAGCCAGGCGCCGATCAGTCCGGCGACCAGCGGCAAGAGCACGCCCGCTGCGATCGCAAGCCCCCCGCCGTACGGGACCGGTTCGGTGTGGATCTTGCGTCCGCCGGGCATGTCGAGAAAGCCGGTGCGTCGCGCCATCCGCATAACCGGCGGGACGAGCGCGATCGTGATGAAGAAGGACCCGAAGAGGATGCCCGCAAAAAGCGCGGCCACTTACTTCGCTCCGAGAGCCGCGTTGATGTCCTTCTTCATAGTCTCTGCCGCGTTCGCCACGGCTTGGTGCCACGGAATCGACGGTGCCTTCTCGTGCGCATAAATGACGCTGCGCGATGCGTTGACGATCGCGCCGAGCCCGCCCTCATTGAAGCAGACCTTGATGTCGTCAGCCGTGCCCCCCTGCGCGCCGTACCCGGGGACGAGGAAGAACGCTTGCGGCAGGAGCTTGCGAAGCGACACCGCTTGATCGCGGTGCGTCGCGCCGACGACCGCGCCGACGGACGAGTACTGGTGCTTGCCGACCAGCTCGCGGCCCCAGACACCGACCCGCTCCGCGACGACTTCGTACAGCGGGCGGCCGTCTTTCATCGGAAGATCCTGGAAATCGCCGGAGCCGGGATTGGAGGTCTTCACGAGCACGAACAGACCCGCGCCGTTCTTGCGCGCCGTCTCGACGAACGGCATCGTCGCGTCGGTGCCGAGGTAGGGGTTGATCGTGATCGCGTCGCAGTCGAAGCTCTCGAGGTGCGCCGTCGCGTACGCCTGCGCCGTATCCGGAACGTCGCCGCGCTTCACGTCGCCGATGACGAGGAGTCCCTTCTTGCGCGCGTGCTTGCAAAGCGCGTAGTACGTGACGATCCCGTAGGGACCGAGCATTTCGTAGAAGGCGATCTGGGGTTTGACGGCGACGGCGTGGGGCGCCACCACCTCGATGATCTTCCCTGCCCAATCGAGGATCGCCTGCGCCGCCTTCTCCACGTCCCGCTTGATTCCGTTCTGGAATTCCGCGGGGAGGTTGTCGAGGCGCGGGTCGAGCCCGACCACCACGCGGCTGTTCTTGGTGCGGATGGCGTCCACCAGGCGGTCGGCGAATACCTTCATGGCGGGATAGTGTAGCAGGGCGCTCGGCGGGCTCCAAGGGAGTGGACTGCGCCGGGGGCTCTTGCCATAATGTGCCCCTTCGTTCCGGAGGAAATTCATGCACGCACTGCTGTTCGTGGCCGCGTTCTTGGTCCCCTTCAACTCGCCCGTCGGGCTCCCTCAGGGCGGGCAAGACTCCGCGGTCGACGACATCGACAAGGCCATCTCCGAGCTGTACTCGGACAAGCACGCCGAGAGCGATTTTGCCAAGCAGGAGCTTGTCGAGATCGGCCGTCGCTCGGTTCCGAAGGTGCTGGCCGAGCTTGGCAAGCAGCGCGAAACCGACAAGACCAAGCAAGTGCGCGTGCGACGCCTCCTCTGCGAGGTGCTCGGCCGCATCCGGGACAATTCGCAACCGGTGCTCGATGCGCTTATCGCGCGCCTGACGGATGCCGACGAGTACGGCATGTCGGTCGCGGCTGCGGCCGCGGGGGCGCTCGATACGATTGCTGACGACAGGGCGTCCGGCGCGCTCGTGACGGCGCTGACATCGAAGCAGGCCGAAGGTGACAAGTGGCTCAAGTACTACTGCATTCATGCGCTCGGCGTGCTGCGCGCGTCGAATGCCGCGGAGGCGGTTCGGAAGGCGCTCGAGGACACGGGCGCGGCGCAGGTGGCGGGCGAGGATACGCACCTCATCGCGAGCGCGGCCGCTGACGCACTGGGGCGCATACGGGCGAAGGACGCCGTCGATGCCCTCGGCAAGCTGCTGTCGAATGACAAGCGCAATCCGTATACCGAGCAGTCCGTCGGAGTCCACGCCGCGCGTGCACTTGAACGCATCACGGGCGAGTCGAAGGGCTCGCTCGCGGGAGAGCAGCAGGCGATCGATGCGTCGCTGAAGTTGTGGCGCGAGTGGTGGACGGCCGAGGCGGGGAAGAAGAACGCCGCGACGACGCGCACGCTCATCGGCGAGGTCGCGTCGGCCGTCGAGGCCTATAAGAAGGACCACGGCAAGTTGCCGGTGACGCTCGCGTACTTGCGTGAGAAGCCCGCGTCCGGCCTGACGGCGCCGTATCCTGACGGCGGTTACTACAAGGGAGACCGCTACGCGAAGGGCGAAATCAAGGACGCCTGGGACCGCCCCCTCAAGTACGACACGATGGGTGCGAACGGCGCGCTCTACGACATCGTGAGCTATGGCGGCGACGGGCGCGTCTGGGGCAAGGGGGATGGCGCGGACTTGTGGAACCACGACTCGTGGAAAGGAATCCGTCTCGAGAAATCGAAGAAGGCTCTCGCCGAGGTCGCGGCGGCCATGGCCAAGTGCAAGGAGGAGCAGGGGCGCTACACGGACCGGCCGGAGGGCTTGGTCGGGCCGAAGCCGCCGCCGGGCTTCACGCCGCAAAAGGAGTGGCCCAAGGACGGTTATCTCAAGGAGGTTCCGAAGGACGGCTTCGAGAGCGCCTTCGTCTTCAAGTCGCCGGGGACGGGGGGCGAGGCGTTCGATCTGCTCAGCTTCGGGGCGGATACGGCCCCGGGGGGGATCGACGAGAATGCCGACCTCTGGAATCACGACAAGTGGAAGCTGCCGCGCGTGGATGACACCAGGAAGAAGATGGAAACGCTGAAGTCCGCGCTGGAGCTGTTCAAGAAGGAGCAGGACCGCTATCCGGCGCAGCTCGCCGACCTCGCATCGAAGCCTTCGTACGCCAAGAAGGACAAGTGGCCCGTGGACGGCTACGACAAGGACCCCGTGAACGACGCGTTCGGCAACGCGCTCGTCTGGCGCCCGGCCAAGGACGGCGTGTCGTGGGAGCTCGGCAGCCTGGGCGCCGACGGCAGGGAAGGCGGCACGGGTCCGGACGAGGACCTGTGGGTCAAGAGCAAGTAAAGAAGCTGATCACGGCGGTCCGGCTGCGCGTCCGTGTGGCGGCGCTGGGCCGGCGCATCGCGCGTGACTACCGGGGGCGCGAATTACTCGTGCTCTGCGTCCTGCGCGGAGCGTTCGTCTTCGCGGCCGATCTCGTCCGGCACATCGCGTCGCCGCTCACGATTGCGTTTGCGCGCGCATCGAGTTACGGGAACGGGACCGCTTCGAGCGGCCGTCTCCGGCTGCAGGTCCCGCCCGATATTCGTGGTCGGCACGTGCTGGTCGTCGAGGACATTGTCGACACGGGGCGCACGCTTCGCGCACTTCGCCGCGTCATTGTCGCGCGTGGGGCCACGAGCATCCGCGTGTGCGCGCTTCTCGACAAGCCGTCGCGCCGCGAGGTCGATGTCGACATCGACTACGTCGGTTTCAGAATCGGCAATCGCTTCGTCGTAGGTTACGGCCTCGACCACGCTGGCAAGTACCGAAACCTGCCTTACGTCGGGACGATCAGCTCTTCATCCTGAAGAACAGGATGAGCCCCGCGATGCCGAACGTCGTCGGGGCGACCCAGCCCGCCGCAACCTGGTCGATGCGGCCGAGCTTCCCGAACTCGAGCGCGGCGAGCTGCAGCGCGTAATACGCCGCCGTCACAATCAGGCAGAAGGTCAGGCCGCGAAAGAAACTGCGAGCCCGCGCGGAGACCACGAACGGAAGGCCGAGCACGAGGATGATGACGCTGGAGAGCGGCGTCGAGAATTTCGCGTGCCGCATCATGCGCAGCCGCGTGTCGTCCGGCCGCTCTTCGATGCGGCGATTCAATTCGCCGAGCGTGTACGACTGGCCGGAGAGGGGCGAGCGGCGCTTGAGATCGTCGAGCAGCACCTGCGTGACGATCGCGTATCCGTCCTTGGGAATCCGGATGACGTGTCGCCGCGGACGCTCTCCCGGCGCCTGATTGGTGAGGAACTCGCCGTTGTCATCGAATGGCGTGACGGTGCCCTCCGTACAGATCCAGCGGCCCCAGCCCGGGCGGTCGAACGTCGGGTCCCATCGGCAGCGGTTCGCCGTGATGACGAGCTCGTGGCGGAGGTGGCCGCCATCCGTCGAGAACTTCGAGTAGAGGATGTTGCCCATCTCTTTCGTTACGTGGTCGTACCTCTCGGCCCAGAAGTGGTTGCCGTGGCCGTCGTACGAGATGCGGCTGAACGTGACCTCCTCCGTCAGCAGGATCTCGTCCGTGTCGGCGATGCGCCGGTGAAGATGAGGCATGGCGAACTCGTCGACCGCGGCGATGCCGATCGACGCTATCAGCGATGCGATGATGAAGGGAAGCGTGACCCGCCGGAGGCTCGTGCCCGACGCGACGATCGGCAGCACTTCGTTCGTCTTCTGCAGCTTGATCATCGTGAACATCGCCGCGAAGAGCGTAAGGGGAGGGAGGATGTACATCAGGAAGAGCGGGATGCGGCAGAGGTAGTATTCCACGACGAACGGCAGGAACGACACGCTCGTCAGGGCCACGAAGCGAGCTACCTTCGTGGAGAAGTCGATCACCAGCAGCAGGGCCAGGAACGTGACGAGGAACACCCAGAGCGCCGCGAGGAAGACGTGCAGCACGTACCGATCGAGGAGGCGAAGGATCTTCATGCGCGGAAGACCCTCCGGAAGAGAACGATCGCGACGAAAGCGAGAAACCAGATCGATCCGTAGGCGGCAATCGGCGGCGACAGCTGACCCTTGGACGCGAGGCCCTCGCCAAACACCATGAGGACGATGTAGGCCAGCAGCGGCGGCAGCGCAGCGCCCATTCCGGCAAGCCGGCTGCCTTTGCGGACGAATGCACCCATGGGCGCGCAAAGGAGAACGAGCACCATGGGAGCGAGAGACCGTGCGATGCGGCCGTGATACTCGATGTCCGCCAGGAGGCGCGCGCGCGAGGTGACCCTGTCTCGATGCTCGTTGAGTTCCTGTGTCGGCATGTCCGCCGGGCCGCGCGTCGTGCGGTAGATGTCCTCAAGCTGGAAATCGACGGTGGTCTCTCCCGTAAACCGACCCTGGGAATGGATCGCAACGGGGGCCGCCGACAGCGCCTTGTTCTCGCTCTCGAATCGCATGAACACGCCGTCCACGAGCGTGATGGAAGGCGCCCCGTCCTGCGGTGCCTGGATGATGCCCTCGCGTGCGCACCAGAGACCCGTTGGCCGGTGACGGTCCAGGATGGTGAGCACCGGTCGTGTGAGCTTGCCATTGGCGCAGTCGGCGTAACTCAGGCGGTTGCTGACGCCGATCTTGAGCTCGTTCTGGCGGCCCGGAGGCGGGCGGCGCATGACGAGCAGGAGGGTTTCCTTCACGATGTAGCGCCGCTCGTAGCGAGCGCGGGGGGCGATTTCGCCGTAGAGGACGTAGGACGCGCCGCACAGCATGAGGCCGAAGAGCAGCGCCGGCATGAGGATGCGGCTCACGTGAATGCCGCTGGTGCGCACCGCGTCCAGCTCGTTATCCGCGGACATGCGGCCGTACACGAGGGTGACGGCGAGACACGACGCGACGATCATCGCCCACGGCGACATCTGCGTCAGCGCGATGGGCGCGAGGCGCAGGATGAACTCGATCGTCATTCCCTCCCACGAGCGCAACGTCTGGAAGATCGTGCCGACCGTGCAGACGGCAAGAATCGCGACAAACGCGAGAGCAAACGTGACAAGCAGTTCGCGAAGGATGTACCGCTGAATGATCATGTCGTCGAAAATTGCAGGCGATGGAGTCTCGCGTACAGGCCTTCGCGGCGCACGAGTTCTTCATGCGGGCCCTGCTCGGCCACGCGCCCGCCGTGCAGGACGAGGATACGATCGGCGCTCCGGATGGTCGAGAGCCGGTGCGCAATGATGATCGACGTACGCCCGGCGAGCAGCTTCCCGAGCGCGTCCTGGATCAGCGCCTCGCTCTCGCCATCGACGCTCGACGTCGCCTCATCGAGAATGAGTACACGCGGGTCGACCGCGAGGGCGCGCGCGAATGACAGGAGCTGGCGTTCGCCGGTCGAAAAGGCGGAGCCGCGTTCGCGGACATCGGTTGCGTAGGTCTGCGGCAACCGCGCGATGAAGCGTTCCGCATTCGCCGCCCTCGCCGCGGCTTCGACGCGGTCGCGTGTGATCGAAGGCTGGCCGAGCCGGATGTTGTCCTCGATCGACCCCTGGAAGAGGAATACGTCCTGCAGGACGAGCGCCATGGCCTTGCGCAGCGCGCGCGGGTCGAGTTCGCGGACGTCGCGACCGTCGACGAGCACGCGTCCGGAAGTTGCGTCGTACAGCCGCAGCAGCAGGTTGACGATGGTCGTCTTGCCCGCGCCGGTAACCCCCACGATGGCGAGTTTCTCGCCGGGGAGCACGCGAAACGAGACGTTTTCGAGCACGGGCGTGCGGCCGTCGTACGAGAACGAGACGTTTTCGAACGCGATCTCGCCGCGGATCGGCGGAGGCGTCGCTCCGCCGGCGGCCGCGGGTTCATCGAGCAGCTTGAAGAGGCGCTCGCTCGAGGCCATCGCGGCCTGCAGGATGTTGTATTTTTCCGAGAGGTCACGGATCGGCTGGAAGAACTTTTGCGCGCAGTACCAGAAAGCCATGAAGGAGCCGAATGAAAGCGTGCCGGCCAGGATCGACTTTCCGCCGTACCAGACGAGGAGCGCGACCGCGATCGAGCTCAACAATTCGACGGCGGGGTAGAAGAACGAATAGACGCGGATCGCTCGTACGGCGGCGGCGCGGAACCCGTCGTTCATGCTGTCGAATTTGCGCGCGGCCGTTTCCTCGCGCGAGAACATCTGGATCGTTCGCATGCCCGACACGTTTTCGTTGAGGAACGCGTTGAGTCGCGCGATCTTGACGCGCATGTCGCGGTAGGCTTCGCGGGCGAGCGCGCGAAACGCCAGTACGGAGAGGAGAATAAGCGGCGAGCAGGCGAGCGTCACGAGCGTGAGTTTCCACGACAGGTAGAACATCATCGACAGCGTGCCGGCAATCAGGAAGATGTCGCTGAGAAACGCGACGAGGCCGGATGTGAAGAGCTCGTTGAGGTTCTCGACGTCATTGGTCACGCGCACGACGAGGCGTCCGACAGGACTACGATCGTAAAAGGCCGTGGGAACGCGCTGCAGGTGCGAGAAGACCTGCATACGCAAGTCGCGAATGATCCTCTGCCCCGCGAGATTCGTCACCGTCAACTCGACGACTTCAAAGAGGGCCATGCCGGCGATCGATCCGACGAACAAAAGCACGTATCCGCCGAGACCGCTCACGTCGCGCTGCTGGACGGGGCCGTCGACCGCGCCGCGAAGGATCAGAGGGCCGAGGAGGTCCATGGCGATCCGCGCAAAGATGAGCGCAAACGAGAAAGCGACCAGGGACCGGTGCGGGCGCAGATAACCGAGAAAGCGCCGCATGATCGTGGAGTCGTACGAACGACCGAGGGCTTCCTCCTCGTGATAGCTCACGGCGCTGTGCTCAGTTGGTCCACGAGTTGTTGACGTTCCCACATCTCCGCGTATAAGGCGCGTCTGGCCATCAGCTCGTCGTGCGATCCGCTTTCCGCAAGCTTGCCGCCGTCAAGCACGTAGATTCGGTCGGCGTCCCTGATCGCCGGGAGGCGATGCGTGATCACGATGCTCGTACGGCCTTTCATGATCTCGCGCAGCGCGTCGAGAATCTGCCGCTCCGTGTGCGCGTCGACGCTGGACAGCGCGTCGTCGAGGATCAGGATGGAGGGATTGCGGACGATCGCGCGGGCGAGGGCGGTGCGCTGCTTCTGACCGCCCGACAGCGTGACGCCGCGTTCTCCGATCATCTGGTCGAGCTTGCCGGGGAAGCGCTCAGCGTCCGCCGCGATGCGCGAAAGCGTCGCCGCTTGGACGGCATCGCCTGCGCCGCCAAAAGCGATGTTTTCACGCAGCGTATCCGAGAACAGGAAAGGGTCCTGCGGCACGCAGCCGATCGCGCGACGCTGCTCGGCCACGCCGATGTCGTTGACATCGCGGCCGTCGATCAGCATCGAACCGCGCGGCGCGGGATAGAGGCGCATGAGGAGCGCTCCGATCGTGCTCTTGCCGGAGCCGGTGCGGCCGACGATCGCGACTTTCTGTCCGCCTTCGATCGTCATCGAGAGGTTCGAGAGCGCGGGCTCGCGGCTCTCGTCGTATCGGAACGTGAGATCACGGATCTCGATCCGGCCGGCGAAGTTCACGCCCTGCGCCTCGCCTCCCGTGGGCGCTTGTTCCGCGTCGAGAATCTCCGCGATGCGTCCCATGCAGGCGAGGCCTCGCTGGACGATCGTGACGGTCCAGCCGATGGCGATCATCGGCCAGACGAGCATGAACTGGTAGGCCGTGAAGGCTGCGAAGCTGCCCTCGCTGAACGTGCCGCTCAGCAGCCCGCGCCCACCAATCCAGAGCGTCGTCGCGATCGAAAGTTCCGTGAAGAATGTCAGCAGCGCGTACGTTCCGCCGCGCAGCCGGGCGAGCGAAATATTTGCGCGCAAGTACACGTCGCACTCGGCGCGATACCGCGCGATCTCGCTGTCCTCCTGCGCGAACGCGCGGATGACCCGGGCGCCGGTGAAGTTTTCCTGCGCGCGAGACGAGATGACGCCGAGTTGATCCTGGACCGAGAGCGAACGGCGATGCATCGCCGGGCCGGTTGCCGCCGTGATGACGGAGACGACCGTCATGGGGATGAGCGCCAGCAGCGTGAGCGTCCAATCGATCGTGAACATGCCGATGAGGGACGCCGCTAGCAGCAGTCCCGTGCTGATCACCGAGGTTATGCCCAGTCCCACCATCAGGCGCAGTCCTTCAAGGTCGTTGATGACGCGCGACGTGATGTCCCCTGAGGGGTGGGTGCCGAAGTACGACTGGGGAAGGCGCAGAAGGCGCGCGAAGATGTCGTTGCGCAGCTCATATTCGACACGCCGCGCCGTCGTCAGCAGCATCATCCGGCCGCCCACATGGAGAACGCCCCGCAATGCGGCGAACGCTACGATGCCGATCGCGCCGTAGAGAACGGCCTTGCCTCCGTGTCCCTTGCGGATCGCGTCGATCGCCAGTCCGATGATCAGCGGAACCGCGGCTCCCGCGCAGGTTCCGAGGGCGACGAGGCTGATGCCGACGGTGTAGGCCGCCGCGCGTCGTCGAACGTACGGCCAGATCTTGGCGAGGAGCTTCACGTGCGGAGTATAGCGGAATCGGGCATCTGGATTCGGGAATCGGTAATCCGATATCATCGCCGCGTGGCGCAAATGAAGATCATTCGTGGCCGCGACGTCGGGCGGACGGTTGCGGTTGATCGCGAGATCTTTCTCGGACGCGACGAGGAGAACGACCTGCGGTTGCTCGACGAGACGTCATCACGCCGGCACGCGAAAGTCCAGCGACTCGAGGATCGATGCGTTCTCTACGATCTCGACTCGAACAACGGCACGTTCGTCAACGGCGAACGCGTGAAGGAGCGGTTGCTCCGCGACGGCGACCAGATCCTCATCGGCAAGACGACGCTCATCTTCGAGGAGGACGGCGTGCGTCGTGCGATCACCGTTACTCTTGCCGAGGAGGAAACGCCGGTTCGCGTGGAGGGGAGCCTCTCGGCAGATGCGCCGGTGGAGCCGTCGGCGGACTACGGTCGGCTTCGCAAGCTGTACGACATTGCGACCCTGCTCGGTACGTCGCTCGACGTGCGCACGCTTGCGGACGGAATTGTCGGGATTCTCCTCGATGCACTTGACGCGGACGTGGTGATCATCGTTAGCTCTGACGACGAGCCGGTCGCGCGAACGCGGAGCGGCACCGGCGGAGACCTCTGCTTATCAAGCGCGGTGCTGGATCGTGCGCGCAAGGAGCGGCGGGCGCTCCTCGTGGCGTGCGCGCCCGAAGATCGGGATCTGGCGCGACGTGACAGCGTCGTGAGCGCGCAGATCCAGTCGATGTTGGTGGCGCCGCTCATGCGCGGCGAGCGCTGGCTCGGCGCCGTTTACGCGGACGTGCGCAGGCCGGCGCGCAAGTTCGCGCAGGAGGACCTCGCGTTCATCACGGCCGCGGCGCACCAGGCGGCGCTCGCGTTCGAGAACGCGCAAAAGTACGTCGCGACGCAGGCGCGCGTGGTCGAGCTTCGTGCTCAGCTCGCGGAAGGGACCCGTCTTGTCGGCGCGGCTCCGAAATTCCAGGATGCGGTGACGCTTGCCGAGCGGGCGGCGCTGACGGACGCGACGGTGCTTGCGCTGGGCGAGAGCGGCAGCGGCAAGGAACTCTTCGCGCGGCTTGTGCACGATCGCAGCCGTCGCCATGCGGGTCCGTTCGTCCCGATCAACTGCGCGGCAATTACGGAGACGCTGCTCGAAAGCGAGCTTTTCGGATACGAGAAGGGCGCCTTCACGGGCGCCGTCAAGACGCAGCAGGGAAAATTCGAAACGGCTGCGGGAGGCACGCTCTTCCTCGATGAGATCGGCGAGCTCTCGCAGGCGCTTCAGGCGAAACTCCTCCGCTTCCTGCAGGACCGCACGTACTTCCGTGTAGGGGGTGCGAAGCCGCGATCGGTCGACGTGCGCATCGTCGCCGCGACGAACCGCGATCTCGCGAAGGCGATGAAGGGCGGGCAATTTCGCGAAGACCTCTACTATCGGCTGTCGGTCGTGACGATCGCGATTCCGGCGCTGCGCGAACGCCGCGAGGACGTGCCGGTCCTCGCGCGCCACCTGCTCGACAAGATCCGTGTGCGCTTGAAGAAGCCCGTGCGCGAATTCGCGTCGGATGCAATGGACGCGCTGGTCAAGTACGCGTGGCCCGGCAACGTTCGCGAGCTGGAGAACGTGATTGAGCGAGCCTCGATCCTCTCGGACGGACCGAAAATCGAACTGGCGATGCTCCCCGTGGAAGTACGCACGCCCTCGGCCGCACCCGTCGGTGAGATGCCGATCGACCTCGAAGAGATGGAGAAGATTTGTGTGCGGCGCGCTCTCGAGAAGACGGGGGGCAAGAAGGGGGAAGCGGCCCAGTTGCTGGGCATCTCCTGGCCGACTCTCAACAAGAAACTGAAAGACTACGGGATCGAAATCTAAAGAATCTTTCAGTTCTCAAGGTCGTGGTTTCGGGCTCTTTGCAAGTGCATGGAGTCTAGCGGCTTCGGAGCGCTTACGTGGCATTGCGCTTGCTATCATTTGGGAGCCATGACCCTCTCCTGCAAGGCCTGCGGCAAGACGTTCGAGCTGCCGGACGCCCAGTGGCCCGGCGACACGATCAACTGTCTGCATTGCGGAGCGGGCGTCAGCCTTCCGAAGGCAGAAACAGTGGCGTACGCGACCGACACGCCCCTCGTCATGCTCTCGCCGCAGGGCGGAGACTTGCGTCCCGAGTCGATTGGGGATGACGAGGTCCTGCCACCGGGCGCGGTGCTCGGACAGTACCGCATCGAGGCGTTCATCGGTCGCGGCGGCATGGGAACCGTCTATCGCGCGAAGCACACGATGCTTCAGCGGACCGTGGCGATCAAAGTGCTCCCGCCGAAGCTTGCGAAGGATCGCGAGTTCGTGCAGCGCTTCCAGCGTGAGGCGCTTGCGCTCGCTGGCCTCTCGCACCCGAACATCGTCGCCGTGCACGACATGGGGACGCAGGGCGAGATCTACTTCTTCGCGATGGAGTACGTTGAAGGCGCGAACTTGCGCGATCTCCTGACGGCCAAGCGCATCCCGCCGGAGGAAGCGCTCAAGATCGTGCCGCAGCTCTGCGAGGCGCTCGAATACGCGCACTCCAAGGGCGTCATCCATCGCGACATCAAGCCCGAGAACATCATCCTCGACCGGAACGGCCTCGCGAAGGTGGCCGACTTCGGCCTCGCGAAGATCGTCAAGGGCGAAACCTCGACTGGCGCGCTGACGCAGACGAACGTCGTGATGGGCACGATCGAGTACATGGCGCCCGAGCAGCGCGATAACATGAAGACCGTCGACCATCGTGCGGACATCTACTCGATGGGCGTGGTGCTGTACGAAATGCTCACGGGCGAGTTGCCCATCGGCCGCTTCGAGCCGCCATCGCGCAAGGTGATGGTGGACGTGCGTATGGATGACGTCGTTCTCAAGGCCCTGGAGCGCGAGCCCGCTCGCCGCTATCAGCGTGCGAGCCACCTCGGGACCGACGTCGCGCAGGTGCGCATCACGAAGTCCCAGATGCGCGAGGTGCCCGTCGTGGACCTTGCGACGGGCCAGTCTCTCGGCGTCTGCCAGAGCCGGTCGCTCGCAATCCGTTCGGGTGCTGCGAACGTGCGTGTGTTGGCGTGGGAGCGCGCCGAAATCGGCGTCCAGTCGGGCGACTGCTTCCTCAACGCCCAGCAATCGCCGCCGGTGCTGCAGACGCGCTGGGTCGGCGTCGGGACCGGCGCTGTGGTCGTATACGTTCCGCAGAGCCTTGAGCTCGACGTGTTGACGCGCGGCGGGAACGCCTACGCCAAAGGCGTTGTCGGGACGATCTTGGTGCGCACGAACGGCGGTGACGTTGAGGCTATCGATCTCGACGGCCGCGTTTCGATCGCGACGTCGGGTGGCGACGTCTGTCTCGATGGCCTGAAGGGCGCCGACATCGACGTGCGGACGGCCGGCGGCGACGTAAACGTACGCCGCCTCGACGTGATGCGTGGACAGGTGACGATCGAGACGCTCGGTGGTGACGTCGATATCACGCTGACCCCCACCGCCGGCGGCCGTTATCAGCTCTTCACCACGGGCGGCGAGATCGATTTACAGGTTCCAATGACCGCAGCTTTCGCAGGTGATCGGCCGTTCGGCGACATCACGAAGTCCGCAGGCAACGCGGCCGGGCGGTTCGGCGTCGGCGACGCGCAGCTCCAGGTTCGATCGGGCGGCGGGGACATCACGCTGCGAGCGGGAGTGCGCGTTGGTTTCAACGGGGCTACCGTGCGCGACATGTGGGGTCACCTGAGCGCCAAGCAAAAGGAAAAGATCGGCGTCTACGCGATCGTCAGCGCGGCGCTCTGGCTGGCGACGCCAATTTTCCACACGATCGTTCCGGCGCTCGCGACGACGGTTTTCTGGGGCATGGCGATAGCGCTCGACATCTGGAAGGGCTATGTGCGAGGCCAGGAACCGGCAGCAGCGACGATTGTCCCCGCCCCTGCGCCAATCGTGATGCCCACGGAGCCGGGGAAGCCGGGCCCCAAAGTGGCGGCCCCGGCGAGTTCGGTCGCTGCGCCCGCGTCGCGACCTCGCATGAGCGTACTCGCGGCGGTCGCGCTGATCGCCGGGCTTCCTTCGCTCGCGCTTGGACTGACGACGGCGATTCTCTCGTCGAACGCTTCGTTCGGCGACGAGTACGGCGTCGCGTTTGCATGGTACTGGATCACGTTGACGGCGCTGACATTCGGGTCGATCCTGACCGGTCTGGCCGCGTGCGCCTACGGCGTAGCGGCGCTCCACCATCTTCGTGAAGGAGCGGGAACGCTTTACGGCCGGGCCGGCGCCCTGATCGGGCTTTCGTTCGGCGTCGTGGGTCTGGCCGTGCCGTGTATGTCGTCGCTGCCCGCGCTGAAGGCGGCTAGCCATGAGAGGCGGCAGATCCTCGCCACCGGTGACATCGTCATGGAATCGATCAAGACCGGCCGCCCCGAGGAGATGTGGCGCCTGCTGTCCGACGGCGAGCGTGTCGACGAGGCGGACTTCCGCAAAGCGCACGCCGAAGCGTCCACGGTCGTCCGTTCCTCGCGCTCGGTTTACTGGGCGGCGTCGCTCGGTGCCGATCGTCAGCACGGGTCCGTGACGACGAACGTGCACGTGGGCGGCTTCCGTCAGATTGCGCGAGGGCACTGGTCGACGTCAAGCAACTCAGTGCTGAGATTGGACAGGGATCCCGAGACCGGCGTGTGGACGGTTCGCCACGGGCGGGAATTCCTGCAGCAGATTCGAGGTGAAGACCGATGAGACAACGTACAAGCGTTCTGGCCGCGTTTTCGTTCCTGAGTGGCTTGGGGGCTGCGACCCTTGTCACCGTTGCGTGGTTCCTCACGTACCTCACGGGTTTTCTCGACGTGCGCCAGGAGATTCGCGTCGACGAACTGCGCGACGTGATGCTGGCGGCGCGGATTCTGGCCGGAGTGACTGTCCTTCCGGCGGTGATGGCCTTGGCTTTCTGGCTTGCGGCGCGAGGGGCGGTTCGCGAATCTCAAGGCACGCTGATGGGCGTGGGCCTCTATCGCAGCGGAGTCATCCTTGCGGTGCTCTCGGTCGTGTTCGCGCTGGGTGGACGCATGTCGGTCACGTCGCGCATCGATCAGGCGATGGCCGAGTCGCGCCTCACGCCGGCGCAGATCCTGCAGTCGGCGTCGCCGGAGACGGTCGCTCCGCCCGCAGCAACGGGATGGCTCGGAGTGCAGCTGGAGCCGGTCGATGAGGACATCGCGCGTGCGCTCAAAATCGTAGGCGGCGCACGGATCGCCGCGATCGTGGCGGAGAGCCCCGCGTCGAGGATGGGACTCAAGTCGGGGATGATCGTCATCGAGCTCGATGGTGCGGCCGTAGATTCCGATGCGGCGCTCATCGAGCAGATCCGCAGCCGCGCGCCGGGGACGAAGGTGACGCTGCTGACCTTGAGCTCCGTTGACGGCGAGCGCACGCTTAAGTCCCTTGAGGTCGAGCTCGGTCGCATGCCGCAAGGCGCGACTGTGCCCGTTGCGCCCAAGCGCAGGTAGCACGGCCATTCATCGCAGTCGAAGCCGGCCTCTCGTCGCAGGAGGCCGGCTTGTTTCCGGCGTCTAATAGTGCGGATGAGAACGGCGGCCCTGGTCCTCGCTGCGGCGATGACGGTCTTCGCGCAGGACGCCGCGCGGCCGAAGAAGATGACCGTCGTGACATACAACATCCTCGGTGACGGATTCGAGAAGGAGAAGCGCTGGCCGGCGCTGCTGAAGATCCTGTCGGAGTCGATGGCGGATATCATCGCGCTGCAAGAGGTCGTCCCTGCATTCCTGGCGTTGCTTGCGAAGGAAGATTGGGCGAAGGGGTACGTCGTCGCGAAAGTCGATGGAAACACGGGCGGACAGTACATCCTCTCGAGATGGGCGGTTACCAAGAGCAAGCTTCACGTGCTTTCGGGCCGGCAGCGACGCACCGCATTGCTCGCCCATGTGGAGACGTCAAAGGGCGAATCGCTGGCGGTGGCCACGATGCACATGGAGTCGCCTCTCGAGGCCGGGAAGACGCGGGCAAATCAACTGGACGGGATCTTCGGGGCACTCAAGGGCGGGACGGAGGCGATTGCGCTCGGCGACTTCAACTTCGGCGACGGGGAGCAGCCGGATACGGGCCGGCTCGACCCGGCCTACACGGACGTCTGGACGGCGCTGAAGGGCAGGGCACCGGGCCTGACGTACGATCTCGAGCTCAATCCGCTGGCGGATGCCGGAAAGTTCAAGGGGGAGAAGAGCCGGCGGATTGATCGCATCCTCGTCCGCTCGGCGACGTGGAAGGCGACGGAGATCCGCATCATAGGCGCCGCGCCGCTGGCGGACGATCCGAAGCTGTTCCCGTCCGATCACTACGGGTTGCGGGTCGTCCTCGCGCGCGACTGATCGGCGACCTTGAACACCTCGATGGCGGCGCGCTTTGACGCGCCCGGCGACCCGAGCTTCCTCTTCACGTCAGCGAGCTGCTTTCGCATCTCGCCGAGGCGGCCGTCGCGCAGGATCGAGATCGCCTCCTTGGAGATGCGTTCAGGCGTCGCCTTGAACTGGTAGAGCTCCGGGGCGATCCGGCGGTCCGCGACGATGTTCACGAGGGCGTAGTGCTTGAGGCGGACGAGCAGCCCGCCCGTGAGCGCGGAAAGCGTGTTCATCTTGTACGTCACAATCATCGGCGTCCCATAGATCGCGGCCTCCAGCGTGGCCGTCCCGCTGGCCACGATCAGGAGATCGCTCGAGGCCAGCACCTCGGGCGTGCGGCTCCAGACGAGCGGAAAGCCGGCGCCTTCGGTCTTGCGCGGATCGATCGACGGCGTGAGCGCTGCCACGAACGAGGCGTCGGGAATTTCCTTGCGGATGAGCGCGGCCGCCTTCTTCATGACCGGGAACAGTCCATTGAACTGCTTCGAACGGCTTCCCGGGAGCAGGCCGATGAGCGGCCCTTTCTCCACTCCCAGCTCGCGACGGAACGCCCCCGTGTCAATGTCCTGGACGTCGTCGAGCAGCGGATGGCCGACATACGCCACGTCGACGCCGTGCTTGCGGTACAACTTCTCCTCGAAGTCGAAGGTCACGATCATCTTGCGCACGAGGCGCGCGATTGTCTTGATGCGGCCCGCGCGCCACGCCCAGACTTGGGGCGAAATGTAATAAACGACGGGAATGCCCTCGTCTTTCACGCGCTCTGCGTACCGCAGGTTGAAATCGGGGAAGTCGATGAGGACGACCGTGTCCGGCTTGTGCGTGCGCAGCGCGCTGATGAGCAGCCGGTAGAGCCGCGCGTAGTGGTGCATGTTGCGGAACGCCTCGAGGAATCCGACGGTGGCATGCTTCACGGGGTCGACGACGATCTCGACCCCAGCCTGACGCATGCGCGTGCCGCCCGCACCCACGAGCTTCACGCCTGGGCGCTGCGCTTTCAGTGCCGCGGCGAGATTTGCGCCGTGGATGTCGCCCGAAGTTTCGCCCGCGACGATCAGGATCGTCGTCATCAGCGCCAGACGTGATCGCGAATCTCTCTCAGGATCCGCTCGGCGGTCTTCATGGCGCGGACGCCGTGCTCGCCCGGCACCTCGGGGTCGCGCCCCGCCTTCACGCAGTCGACGAAGCTCATGAGCTCGTTGACGAGCGGCTCCTCGTCCGGCAGCTTGACCTCTTCGATCGAATAGAATTCCTTCGGGATCGACGCGAGATCCATCAGCGACAGGTCCCTGTCTTTCGGGAGCTTCGAAAGCGATTGCGCGAGCTGGGGGGTCGTGCGGTAGAGTCGTGCCGTCTTCTCGAGCGTATCGATCGCCACGTAGCGGTCGGGCGAGAACATGCGGATCTTACGCATCTGCTTGTCGGAGACGCGGCTGGCGGTGACGTTGGCGACGCAGCCGTTCTCGAATTCGAATCGAGCGTTCGCGATGTCCTCCGGTCCGAAAAGGAGCGACACACCGACCGCGTCGAGCCGCTTCAGGTCGCTCTTTACGAAGTGAAGGATGATGTCGATGTCGTGGATCATCAGGTCCATCACGACGTCGATGTCCGTCGAGCGGAAGCGAAACGGGCTGAGCCGGTGCACTTCGATGAATCGCGGGCGGTCGATCATCTTCGCGGCGGCCATGACGGCCGGATTGAAGCGCTCGACATGACCCACGGCCAGCGGGGTTCCGGTCCGGCGCGCGACGCGGACGAGTTCATCCCCTTCTTCGATGGTCTTGGCGAGCGGCTTCTCGACGAGAACGGGGATCTTCCGTTCGAGAAATTGCCGGGCGACGTCGAAGTGCGCGATCGTCGGAACGGCGACCGATACCGCGTCGACCTTCCCGAAAAGCGCGGAGTGATCGGTGTAGGCGGTCGTGCCGTGCGCCTTTGCGATCTCCAATGCCCGCTCCGTCACAGTGTCAACGACGCCCGCGAGCGCGACTCCGGGCATGGACGCGTAGATGCGGGCATGGTGTTTCCCGAGATGGCCGACGCCGACGACGCCGACGCGAAACGTCATCGGCTCTCCGCGGCGCCGTTGGCGGAGGCGTCTTCGTCGGGATCAGGCGAGCTGGCCCCGCGGATCGCCTCGCGAGCGCGGCCGACTTTTCCGCGGTCGCTGGCGCGCATGAAGGCGAGGAGGGTTCGCACGTCCTGCTGGTTCGGATAGCGCTGCTCAAGGAGCGCGTAGGCCTCCGGCTTCGGCAGGTCGGTGCGCCAGAGCAGGCGGTGCGCGTCTTTCAGAGCGGCGATGCGGTCGTCGGAGAATCCGCGGCGCCGAAGCCCGACGCTGTTGATCGAGACGATCTTCGTCGGGTAGCCAGCGGCGAGCATGAACGGCGGGATGTCGACATTCGCTCCCGCATAGAAGCCGATGAAGGAATTCTGGCCGACGGTCACGAAGTGGTGGATGCCGACGTTCGCGCTCATGCCGACGTTGTCTTCGATCTTGACGTGTCCCGCCACGAGCGTGTTGTTAGCCAGCACGATGTGATCGCCGAGTTCGCAATCGTGAGCGATGTGGGATCCGGCCATGAGCAGGTTGTTGTTGCCGATGCGTGTGACGCCCCCGCCGCCGAGTGTCCCGATGTTGATCGTGACAAACTCGCGTATGCCGTTGTTGTCGCCGATGACCACCTGGGTGTCCTCGCCGCGGTACTTGAGGTCCTGCGGCATGCCGCCGAGCACTGCGTGCGGGTGGATGTCGTTCTGCTTGCCGACGGTGACGCGGTTGGTAATCGTTACGTTGTTGTGCAGCCGCGTGCCGTCACCGAGCCGGACCAGCGGCCCGATGATGCAGAACGGGCCGATATGCACGGCGTCGCCCAGCGTTGCCGCCGGATCGACGATGGCGGTGGGGTGAATCGTCACGTTCGATCGGGCCGCCGTCGTCATGCCGTGTCCATGAGCATGAATTTCATGTTCGCCTCGATGGCAACCTGACCGTCCACCGTCCCACGCCCGAAGACCTCGCCGGTGCGCGCCTTGATCTTGATCGTTTCCACCTCAAGGCGGAGTTGGTCGCCGGGGACCACGCTCTTGCGCAGCTTTACCGAGTCAAGCGACAGCAGGACGGCAATCTTCGCCTGAGAATCCGCCCTGCGCATGAGGAGAGCGCCGGCGAGCTGGGCCAGCGCCTCAATCTGCAGGACGCCCGGCATGATCGGGTTATCGGGGAAGTGCCCCTGGAAGTACGGCTCGTTGTAGGTGACGTTCTTGATCCCGACCGCGCGGCGATACCCGTCCATCTCGATGACCTTGTCGATGAGCAGGAACGGGAAGCGGTGCGGCAGGATTTTCGCGATTTCCCGGACATCCAGGAGCGTTTCGGTCGGTTTCGATCGAACGCCCGTACCCGTGGTGAACACCTCGGCCAGCCGCTTCACGAGTCGGATATTCGTGGAGTGCCCCGATCCGAGGGCGATGATGCGCGCCTTCAGCTCGCCGCCGAGGGTCCAAAGGTCGCCTAGCACGTCGAGCATCTTGTGCCGCACGCACTCGTCGGGGAATCGCAGCGAGTTTTCGATTGGCCCATCCTTGCCGAAGACGAGTGTGTTCTTGGTCGTCGCCCCTTTGCCGAGCCCCTGCGCGAGGAGCGCCTGCGCCTCGCTCTCGAGACAAAACGTGCGCGCCGGCGCGATGTCGGCGAGATACTTTTGCTCGTCCATCTCGAACGAGAGGTGCTGCTTGCCGATCGCGGTGCCGGGATAGTCGAGCGTGTACGTAATCGTGAGCCCGTTCTCGCTCGGCAGCGCGACGATGTGAACGTCGTTCTCGGAGACCGTGACGGCCTCGCGCACCGTGTAGACGCGCCTGGACTCCGCCTGTTCCTCGACGCCGGCGGACTGGATGAGATCCGTGAACGGTTTGCTGGAACCGTCGATGTTCGGGACCTCGGCGGCGTTCAGCTCGATCTCGAGATTGTCGATCCCCATACCGTGGCACGCCGACATCAGGTGCTCGATTGTCTCGATCTCGATGTCGTCCTTCTGCACCATCGTGCGCCGGAACTTGCTGGCCACAGTATCGGGGCGGACGGGGAGTTGCGTGCGTGCGGGCAGATCGGTACGAATGAACGTCATGCCGGCATTGACGGGCGCAGGCGAGAGCTTCAGGAGCCCCGCCTGACCGGTGAAGAGGCCGACGCCATTGAGCTCGACCGGCTTCCGGATCGTCCGCTGATTCTTGCGCATGTGGTTTGTTCGGCTAGGGCGTCAGGGGGTGTGAGAGTCCTATTCTCGCGTCCCGCCTAGGCTCTTTTCAAGCTCCTCGATGCGGCGCTTGAGGGCGCGAACTGTTTCTTCGATCCGATCGGCCATCGCGATTGCCCGCAGATTCTGTCGTCGCGGCCATGTGGGCATGCCGCTGTATACCTCGCACCCCTTGAGGTCCTTCGTGACGCCGGAGTACGCAGTTACGATTGCGCCGTCGTCGATCTCGAGATGATCGACCACTCCGACGTGGCCCGCGACCAGCACGGCGGCCACGCGCGTCGACGGCAGGTGTGATGCGTATTTCGCGTTCCAGAGAAACGTGATCTCGCCCGGCTCCGCGTCGTCGATTCCGTTGACGCCGAGGATGTTCGTCGCTCCGTCGCCGACCAGGCGTCCGTCGACGAGTTCGGCCAGCTGTTGCAACGTCTTGCGCATTTACGGCTTGGGCTTCGTTTCTTTCCCGCACTTGGGGCATTTCACGTCGGTTGTTTCCCGTTTGCAGGTGTCGTCGGAGCACACCCTGTTCACCACCGCCGGCGGCACGCCCCCGGCCTTGCGCTTCGCGTACTCGGCATTGAGCAGTTTCAGCACATCTTCCGTAATGTCGAACGTGCTGCCGTAGTACAGGACCACGCGCTGGGCGATCTGCTGGGACACAGACGCCGGGGAGTCGTCTTCGAGCTGCGGCTCCTCCGCGCGGAGGATGAAGTCGTACTTCTTGTCCTTCCCGTAGCGCGCCAGCACCTCGGTGATCTCCTTGTAGACCTCGAGTTTCCGCTGGGAGTACTCGCTGATGAACTTCGCGCGGCCGAGCTCCTTGTCGAGTTTCACCTGCATTTCGAGGAGTTTGTATTTTCGAGCCTTCTCCTGGTAAAGCGTGTTGTTCTTGTCGAGCGTATTGATGTCGTCCCCGAGCCGTTTCATCTCCGCTACGGCCGCGTTGAGCGGCTTCATGATCTCGTCTTCGATTTTCTTCAGCTGCTCGGTGACATCCTTTGCGTAGGCGTACCGGGATTCGTCGAAGCACTGCCGGAGATTGACGAGACCCACCTTCACGCCGCCGTTCTGGGCGGCGGGATCCTGGGCGGCTTGGGTGCGGATTTCCACGGTCGCCGGCGCGCGGGCCGCGAGCGGCTCGGCGCGGCCGTCGAGGGACGGCGTGGCCGCCTCGGCACGCGGAAGGCGCCAGTTGAGCAGCGCCGTGCCCATGATGCCGAGCACGATCCCCAGCGCCGCCAAAATGACCACCTGCAAACTTCTTTTGAGCATCTGCGTTCTCCTATTATGAGCGTCTGACGTCATTGCGCGTTCGTGACTTAGTAGAACAGCCGGCCGATGTCGAAGAGGATGGTCTCTCGCTCGTCTTCATCCTCCTTGCGCAGCGGAAAGCCGAAGTAGAGCGATACGGGCACGTTGCCGAGTTGGGGAATGATGAAGCGGATGCCGAACCCGATGCTCTGGCGCCAGCCGCCGTCCGCGATGTCCTCGAATTCGCGCTGGATGTTGGCCAGGTCGTGGAAAACCGCGCCGCGCAAGAACTCCACCAGAAGCGGGAACGAATACTCCAGACTGATGAACATGTATCCGCCGCCGCCGATCGGGTCGCCATTCTCGTGCGGTCCGGTGCCGCGATTCTCAAAGCCGCGAATCGAATCGATGCCGCCTGCGTAGAAGAGTTCGAAGAAGGGCACGCCGGAGTTGCCGATCGGCTCCGTGCGTCCGACGGTTAGGTGGAACTGCGCCACGTGTTTCAGCTTCTCGTCGGTCTCGAGAATCGTGTAGTACGCGTCGATGTCGAAGACCGCCTTCCAAAAATCGAAGTCGCCGCCCAGCCATTGCCCCGCGTGTTCGTACGCCAGCGAGACCTTCACGCCGTGCGACGGATACAGAGTGCTGTCGCGCGCGTCGAAGGTGATCGAGGGAGCGATGCGCGAGATGACGTTGGTGCCCGCGAGCGACGCGATCGTGACGGGCGCGTCGGTGTCGACGTCGGTGATCCGGATCCGGAACGCCTCGTATCCGAGCTCGAATCGCCAGAGCTCGATCCGTTTGTCGAGTGTCAGGCGCCCGCCCAGCCGCGCTTCCGTCCAGGATTCGCGTTCTGTGCGGGTGTTGTACGCGGAGAGCCCGAGGCCATATTCCAGGCCGAAGAGATAGGGTTCGCGGAACGTGATCGAGAACGATTGACGCTTGGCCGAAGGGGCGAGGCGGATGCTCATCAGCTGCCCGCCGCCGGCGAAGGCGTTGCCCGCGAAGAAGTCCTCGACGCTTTCGGGCAGGTCCGTGATGTCGAAATTCTTCTGCGACAGTTCGATGAGGCCCGTGATGCCGAAGCTCGAGGAATAGCCTCCGGCGAATCGGATCGATCCGGTCTGTCCCTCCTTGACGTCTATGATGATGTCGCGCTCATTCGGCACCAGGCCGGGCTCGAGTCGCATCAATAGGCCGCCCGCCGGGTCGAAGTAGCCGCGGTCGCGCAGCCGGGTCAGCCCCTTCGAGAGGAGCCTGTTGTTGAACTTGTCGCCGGGGGCGAAATCCTTGAGCTCGCGAAGGATCACGTCGAGGCGCGTCTTGGTGTTCCCGTTGATGCGGATCTGTCCGACCGTGATCTCCTGGTTTTCCTGGATCTCGAACAGGACGTCGACGATTGGCTGCGTCAGGTCGACGGTGTAGATCGGGTTCACTTCGGCAAGGATGTAGGCGCGCTCGCCGTACTTGTCTCGGATGTACGTGGCGTCGCGCTGCGCGATGTTGTCGCTGTAATCGTCGCCCGCCTTGAGCTTGAGCGGCCAGGCCTGCATCTCCTCCGTCGAGATGATCTTGTTCCCCTTGATCGTGACGCTTCGGACTTTGTAGCGGACGCCTTCGTCGATGTGGATGTGGATCGTGACCTCCGTCTTCGCGTCGTTGAAGACGAGGTCCTTCACGAAGACGCGGTCGCCGTCGCCGATGTCGAGGAAGCCCTCAAGCTGATAGAAGAGCTTGATCCGCTTCAGGTCCTCTTCGATGAAACGTCGGACGAGGGGGTTCGTGCCCGACGGGATGAAGAAGAAGTAGCTGTTCTCGCGCGTGAGGAGGAATTCCTTCAACTTCGAGTCCGGGATGTTCTTGTTCCCGCTGAAGATGATCTCCTTCACGCCGACGACGGGGCCCTCGGATACCTGCCAGTGAAGGATCACGCCCTGCGACGTCACGGCGAGTTCATGCTGCACGGTTGAGAAGTAGTGCCCTTTCGTGAGCAGCTCTTCGCGGATCGTGGCGCTGTCCATCGCAAGCTTGAACTCGTTGAACCGGTCGTCCGGATTAAGGGTGAGCTTGGGGCGGAGCTGCACGAGCGGGATCGCGTTCAGTCCTGAGAAGATGACGTCCTTGATCTCCGGCTCTTCGGTCACCTCGACGGTGACGACTATCGTCTTGTCCACCGATCCTGCGGCGACGCTGATCGCCACCTTGCTGAAGTGCGCGGTGGCGTAGAGCGCTTTGTGGTCCTCGTCGCGCTTCCTCAGGTCGTACTTACGACCGTCGGACTTCTTCCAGCCGCAGTTCAGCTTCTCAAGGTATGACTTGGGGCGAAGGTTCCGCCAACCGGTGGATCGGTCAGCGACGACCCTCTCGACCGTATGCCCCTCCCACCACTCCTCCTGGGCCTGCGCGGTACGAGCCGCGGCCATCAGGAGCAGGGTGCCCAGGAATAGACCCCGGGCCTGCCGTGCGTGACCCATATGGGTGGCACGAGCGTAGCAGATGCCGGGATGACGATCAAGATTGGAGCCGTGCGCGCCGCTTTCGAGCCGCTTCCAAGGACGTCCGCAGCTTTGCGGGCTCTGCCGATGCGAGCTCGAGCACCCTTCGCGCGAATGTCCGCGCGGCGGCTTGCAGGCGCGGGTTGGACACGAGAACGTCGAGCATCATCTCCGTGTTGGACGCCGCGACCCGGGTTGCATCGCGGAACGAGCCGCCCGCAAGCGCCAGATCCGCCGCCTCGGCCGTCAGCGCGAGGGCGTAGGCCACCAGATGCGGCACGTGGCTGACGCGGGCGACGAGTTCGTCATGTTCCCGGGCGCGCATGTGGACGGCCTTCGCCCCGACGAGCCGGACCATCCGCTCGAC
The DNA here is from genome assembly GCA_964468745.1 of uncultured Planctomycetales bacterium. Taxonomy (GTDB): domain Bacteria; phylum Planctomycetota; class MHYJ01; order MHYJ01; family JACPRB01; genus JACPRB01. The sequence continues at coordinate 40,526 of CAYXVY010000100.1, forward strand.
GCGCGGATCACGACCGACGAGAAACCACGGGCGCCCAACGAAAAGGTCCGGATCGCAGGCGTCCAGCCCTGCCTTCTCGCTGCCCGCCATCGGGTGTCCGCCCACGAACGGCAGCCCGCGCGCCGCGCGCATGATCCGCTCCTTCGTGGAGCCGACGTCGGTGAGTACGGCTCCCGGACGCAGCAGGCCCGCAACGTGCCGCACACGCGAGATAATCGCCCGCACCGGCGTTGCGAGCACGACGACGTGCGCGGTTCGGATGGCGTCGAGCTCCGTCGTGACCGCGCGCGCGACTTTTCGCGCGAGCGACGGACGGATTGCCTCGCTGCGCCGCACGATGCCCGTTACGTCGTGGCCGCGACGCGTGAGCGCCGCCCCCAGCGAGGAGCCGATCTGACCGAGTCCGACGATCGCGATGCGCATCTAGTGAAGCGTGAGACCGACGGCCTTCGCGATCGGCCGGATCTCCTTGATGAGGGTCTCGAACTCCGCGGGCGTCAGGCTCTCCTGTCCGTCGCAGAGCGCCTTCTCCGGATGGGGATGAACTTCGACGATCATGCCGTCCGCACCCACGGCGACTGACGCTTTCGCGAGCGCGCCGACGTAGTCGCGCACGCCGGCGGCGTGGCTCGGATCCATCACGATCGGAAGGTGCGAGAGCTTCTTCACAACGGGCACGGCGGAAATGTCGAATGTATTGCGCGTGTACTTCTCGAACGTGCGGATGCCGCGCTCGCACAGAATGACGTTGCGGTTCCCGCGCGAAAGGATGTACTCGGCTGACAGCAACAGCTCCTCTATTGTCGACATCATGCCGCGCTTGAGGAGCACCGGCTTCGGCTGGCGGCCGCAGGCGTCGAGGAGGTTGAAGTTCTGCATGTTGCGCGCGCCGATCTGCAGCACATCGGCGTACTCGGCGACGAGCGGAACGTCCTCGACCGACATGACTTCGGTCACGATGGGCAACCCCGTCTGCTTGCGTGCCTCAGCGAGGATCTCGAGACCTTTCTTGCCGAGCCCCTGAAACGCATATGGCGACGTCCGCGGCTTGAACGCCCCGCCGCGCAGGATGACGGCGCCCGCCTTCTTGACACGCTGCGCGGTCTCGATGACCTGTTCGAGCGATTCGACCGCGCACGGCCCCGCCATGATCGTGAAATGCCCACCGCCGATCGTCACGTTTCCGACCTTGACGACGGTATCCTTCATCTGGAAGTCGCGGCTCGCGAGCTTGAACGGCTTGAGGATCGGGATGACGCGCTCGACGCCGGGGAGCGTGGAGAAATTCGCGCCGTCGATCTTTCGCTCATCGCCGATGACGCCAATGATCGTCGTCTCGTCCCCCTTCGAGAGGTGCGGCTTGAGGCCGTGCCCCTCGATGACCTTGAGGATGTGAGACGTTTCCTTCATCGACGCCCCTGCCTTCATGACGATGATCATCGCTTCCCTCCGTCGGATCGATTCGTACTCGCTGAGTTCCGGCGGGAGGACCTCGGGCGAGTCTCCTTTGCGCCGGTCTTCGCCAAATCCGGTCGTAGGCATGCGGTCTCTCCCAAATACTGGTGGCGTACCGCGCGGGCGGCAAGGGTTGTGTTGACGAGGAGGAGAATTCGCACCACGCGGTCCATGGAGCCGGGAACGGCGACCTCGCTCGCGCACATGAGCGGCACGGTGGTCCAACCCATGTCGCGCGCCGCGTAGGCAGGGAAGTCGGCATTGAGATCGGGCGACAGCGTGAAGAACGCTGCCGCGACATCGTCGGGCAGGATGCGATTTGCGGACACCATCGCGCGGAGCAGCTCCTGCGTCCGTGCGAATATCTCGTCGCGCGTGTTGGACGCCACGCGGACCGCGCCGCGGACCCCTCTAACCTGCATCGCGCAACTCCTTGAGCTTCTTTGCGGGGTCCGCCGCTTTGATGAGCTCCTCGCCCACGAGGGCCGCATCGACGTGCATCGCCTTGAGCAATCGCAGGTCGGCCGCGCTGGTGATGCCGCTCTCGCTGACCGTCACGACGCCGGCTGGAATGATCGGGCGCAGCCGAGCCGTCGTTTCGATCGTGACTGCAAACGTGTCGAGGTTTCGGTTGTTAATCCCGACGATCGGCGCCTTCGCATCCAGCGCGCGCTCGACCTCGCGTTCCGTGTGCACCTCGACGAGCGTCGCGAGCCCCAGGTCGCGTGCGATGGCGACGTACTCGGCGAGCTGCTTCTGCTCCAGGATGCGCACGATGAGAAGCGCTGCGCTCGCCAGCATGACGCGCGCTTCCCACAGTTGATACTCGTCGATCACGAAGTCCTTGCGGAGGCAGGGAAGTCCGGTCGCGAGCCGCGCTTTTCGGAGGTCCTCGACGCTCCCCTTGAAGAAATGTTCGTCGGTGAGGACCGATAGCGCGCGCGCGCCACCCTCGAGGTACGACCTTGCGAGCGCCACGGGGTCGAGGTTCTCGCGGAGCGGTCCCTTCAAGGGCGAGGCGCGCTTGATCTCGGCGATGATCGAGACCTCGCCCTTACGGACGAGATCGAACGCTACCAGCGGCGCCGCCGAACGGGCCTTCGCTCTGAGATCCGCGAACGGCCGGTCGCCCTTCGCGTGTGCGACTTCGCGTTTCTTCCAGGCGACAATCTCGTCGAGAATCATTTGCGGTCGAGAAAGTTCGACAACAGCGTCTTACCTTCCTTCGTCAGGATCGATTCGGGGTGGAACTGGACGCCTTCGACATCGAATTGCCGGTGCCGTAGCCCCATGATCTCGCCCTCGCTCGTGTGCGCCGTGATCTCGAGGCCGTTCGGGAGCTTCTCCTCGCGCACGATTAGCGAGTGGTAGCGTGTCGCGTCGAACGGGTTTGCGACGGCGTGATAGAGCCCCTTGCCGTCGTGGTAGATCTTCGAGATCTTGCCGTGCATCATGCGCGGTGCGAGCGCGACTTCGCCGCCGTAGATCATGCCGATCGCCTGGTGGCCGAGACAGACGCCCAGCACAGGGCACTTGCCGGCGAAGTGCTTTATGAGATCGATCGACGCGCGGGCATCTTTCGGGTGACCGGGTCCCGGCGAGATGACGATATGACTTGGCTCGAGCTTCTCAGCCTGCGACACATCGATTGCGTCATTCCTGCGAACCGTGACCGTGCATCCGAATTCGCCGAAGTACTGGGCGAGGTTGTACGTGAACGAATCGTAGTTGTCGACGAGGAGTACGTGCCTCACAGCCCCTCCTCTGCCATCTCGATCGCCTTCTTCAGAGCGGCCATCTTGTTCACCGTCTCCTGCCACTCCGAGGCGGGATCGCTGTCGGCGACGATGCCTGCGCCCGCCTGGACGTAGGCCTTTCGATCCTTGAAGAGGATCGTCCGGATCGTGATGCACTGGTCCGTATCGCCAGAAAGCGAAAAGTACCCGACCGTGCCCGCGTACGGCCCGCGTCTCGACGGCTCCAGTTCGTCGATGATTTCCATCGCCCGGATCTTCGGCGCGCCGGACACCGTGCCTGCGGGGAACGTGAGCGAGACAAGGTCGTGCTGGTCGCGTCCCTCTGCGAGCCGGCCGGTGACCTGCGACACGATGTGCATCACGTGCGAGTA
>CAYXVY010000101.1:0-28547 GCA_964468745.1 uncultured Planctomycetales bacterium
CGAACGCCTCTCCCAGCTCCAGCACCCTCTCGAGCGAGGCCGCTTCCGCAGACCGTCCCGCGACCTCCCCCTCCAGCAGCCCGGCCCACGGCAACAGAGCCCGCCCGCCAGGCGCGCTTTCCACGCCGCCGCAGGATGCGGCCCGAGAGGCCCAGCGAGGGGCGGCAGCGAAGATCGCCGACGCGATCGGATTGACCGACCCCATTCGCGGCGCATTCATCACGGCCTATCTCGAGTACGTCGACGAAGTACTGAAGGTAAGCACAGCGTCGATTGCGGCGGACGAAGGCCGCGCGCTGATCGGGCAGCGCACCTCGGAGTTCGAAGCGCGCGTCGCCGCGTGGCTCACGCCGGAGCAACTCACGGACATGCGCGACCTGATGCGCCGCCCGCCGCGAAAGTAGCCCGACGCTACTGCAGCGGTTCCGCGACCACGCGGAATCCCATGTTCTGCTGCCGAGCGGGGGACGACCGCTTGCGATTCGTGCTGCGAAAGCCGGCGGGAGTATCCAGCGCAAATGAGCCACCGCGCACGCCCCAGATCTGTAGGCCGGGCATGGCCTCGTCGATCCACTCCATCACGTTGCCCGCCATGTCGCGAACTCCGTAGGGCGACTCGTCGAACGGCGTGGACCCGACCGTGCGCGGCTCCTGCGGCTGCTCGGGAGCCGAGCCTGCTCCGAACGTGAACGTCCAGTCGAAAACGCTGCCCCACGGAAAGACGCGACCGTCGGGGCCCCGTGCCGCCTTCTCCCATTCAGCCGGCTTCGGCAACCGGATCGTTCGCCCCTCCTGCTTCGATCGCCAGACACAGTACGCGGCAGCATCCGGCCAGAGTATTGACGCGATCGGCTGGCGCTTCAATTCCAGAGGCGCCACCCATCGCCGCTCCGCGTTGCGCGCGAGTCGCGGACTGCCGTTAACCCTCCGCGGTTCATGAGAGGCGGCCTCCGAGCTCTCGATATCGTTCAGAAACTCGAGGTACTCCTCCCATGTGACCTCGTCCCGAGAGATGAAGAAATCGGCCACCTCCACTTCGCGGCGCGGCTGCGGTCGCTGTGCCGACGTATCGCCCCCCAGCGCACATGGCCCCGCGGAAACGTGCACGTAGCGCTCGCCGATCTGTGCGTTCGTGAACAAATTCACCCGCAGCCCACGACGACCGCTGCGAAGTCCCAGAACCGGCACGACCGTATCGCGGCGGCCCTCCAACTTGAGAACAAACGCCCCGCTTCCGGCGGGCACGTCCACGAGATCAAGAGGCGTAAAGCCCACGGAGCCGCTCGCTCCGGGCACCAGGCGACCGTCCTCGCCCAGTACATAGGGCGCATACTCCACCCGTGCGCCGCTGGGACTGCTTGAAATCGCGAAGCGCGCCGGCGCGTCGATCTGTGCCGCATACTCGGGGGCATACGCGCGAACCATCGCCGCCGGAGTGGCGATGTCCCCTTCCGCGCGTTCTTCCGCGAGAAGGAAGCGCTCCCACGCCAGTTCACCCAGCGCACGCCGCGCGCCCAGGTGCGCGGGGACAAGCCGCGTCGCCGCATCGCATTTCCCCAGCACAGTCGCGTAGCCCCGCGGCATGGTTTCGTCGATCTCGCGCAGACGCGCCTCAAGGCCGCGACGCTCCGTGCCGTCCGTCGCGTCGGTGAGTTCGTCGATCCTGCGCGCTGTCGCGATCCGCTCCGCGCGCAGCGATCGATAGTCCGACCCTGCACGCGCCGCGTCGACCGCAAGCCTGTCCGCCTCAGCAGCGAGTTCCCGTCGCGCACGAGCCAGCGACGCCGCCACCACCGTTGATGCGCCGGCGATCGCCGCGACAATCACCACGCAGGCGATCGCAGCGGCCCTATGCTTCTTTATTGCGCGCCACGCGCGCTCCGTCCACGGCACGGGCCGCGCGAGGATCGGTTCCCCCTTGAGCGCACGGTCGATATCGTCCGCAAGCGTGGCCGCGCTGCCGTAGCGCGCGGACGATTGCTTCGCCATCGCTTTCACGCAAATCGTCTCCGCATCCTGCGACACTTCCGGGTTGCGCCGGCGCGGCGGCACCGGATCCGCATGGATGACGTCCGCTACCACATCCCACGCCTGTTCGCCCTCGAAGGGCGGCCGCCCCGTCAGCAAATCGTAAAGCGTCGCCCCCAGCGAGTAGACGTCGCACAGCTTCTCGTTCCGGTCGCGAATGGCCGATGCCTGCTCGGGCGCCATGTACATCGGCGTCCCGACGACGAAGCCGGATTGCGTCAGCGTCGATGGTCCGGTCACCGACCGCGCGAGTCCGAAGTCCATCACGAACGTCTGCCCCTTCGCGCTAACCATCACGTTGCTCGGCTTGAGGTCGCGGTGAACGACCCCCTGCTCGTGTGCGTACTGCACAGCGCGCGCCGCGTCCCGCACGACCTCGAGCGCGCGTCGCTGCGGGAGCCGCAGGTGATTGAGCGGCTTCCCGTCGACGAACTCCATCACGATGACGTTGTGTTGCCGCACTTCGCCGGATTCGTACACGGTCACGATGTTTGGATGCCGCAGCCGCGCGACAAGAGCCGCCTCGCGCAGGAAGCGCCGCAGGTCCTCGTCCTGCTTGTCAGGATCCTGCGAGCGTCGCAGCAGTTTCAGCGCCACCCAGCGGCCGAGTTCGCGGTCCCAGCACTTCCACACGGTTCCCATGCCGCCACTGCCGACGTGCTGCACGAGAATGAACTTTCCAAAGTCCCGTTCGGGCAGCTGCGACGCGATCAGCGCCTCCTCAGGCATCGCGGGCAGGTCGCGCCGGATCGCGGCGAGCGTCGCCGCATCCACGAGCGGACCTCCGCAGATGACGCACGATAGCGGATCGCTTCCTGTCAACTCGTTGACCCGCTGCGCCGACGTGCACGCGGCGCACGTCAGCGACTCCACCCCCATCTTCTGCAGCAACCCGATGAGCGTCGCGGCCTTCAGCATCCCGCGCTCGATCAGGATGTCGGCCAGACGACGCACCTTCCCCGCGTTGCGCTCGATCACCTGGACGGCGAATCCCTCCTCCAGCGAGCGCTCCTCGACGAGTCCCTGCCGGACAAGCGCCTCCCCGATGACGCTGTCGGCCTTCCGGATATCGCTGTAGCGCTCCACGACGCGCACGTGTCGCGGTTCCTCGCCCGATAACGCCCGATGTTTCGCCTCATCGAGCAGGCCGCGCTCACGCAGCACCGCCGCCAGCGATGCGTCCACGCGACCGGACCGGCCGAGCTCGTCGAGGACCGTCTTGACGGCGTCGGCAGACACCCACCCTCGCTCGACAACGAGTCGCGCTACGATCAGGTCGGCGGATCTCATGGCGTAGGAGTACCGTCGCGCGCCCTGCTCGCGCTGACCCCCTTACTCTACCGCACCGAGATGCGGTTTGTACAATCCAGCCATGAGGAAGACCTCGAAGAAGGGGTTCTTAAAATTTCCACTCCATTACGTTTCCGAAGGCTTTGACGCCGGCCACTGGGGGCGTCTGGAAGCGTGTTTCGACGAACTTGAAGCCCGTCCCGTCCGCTCCGTCGCCGAAATCGAACGCTGGATCCTCGACTTCAACGAACTGTCCGCGGCGATGTCGCAGGAGGAGGCTCGGCGTTACATCGCCATGACGTGTCACACGGACGACGCCACGATCGAGAAACGCTACCTGGACTTTCAAAAGGAGATCGTTCCGAAGGCGAAGCCGCGCTGGTACGCACTGAAGAAGCGCTACACCGCCTTCGCGCAGCGCAAGAAGCTGCCGAAGAGCCGCTACCGCGTATTCGACCGTCTCATCGAAAACGAAGTCACGCTCTATCGAGACCAGAACGTCGCCTACGAGACGCGCGAATCGGAGCTCTCGCAGCAGTACCAGAAGACTATGGGCGCGATGACCGTCCAATACGACGGCAAGGAGCGCACGCTGCAGCAGATGGGCCGCTACCTGGAAGTCGCCGATGCCGCCGTCCGAAAGTCCGCTTGGGAGACGGTCGCAAAGCGGTACTTGCTCGATCGCGAGCCCATCGACGGCATCTTCGACCAGCTCGTCACGACGCGCGACTGCATCGCCAAGAATGCAGGGTTCGCCAACTACCGCGACTATGCGTTTCCCATGCGGAACCGTTTCGATTACACGCCGAAGGACTGCGAGACGTACCACGTGGCCGTGGACGCGGTGGTCGTCCCCGCACTCAAGAAGCTGCACGAGCGGCGGCGCAAGCAGCTGAAGCAACCGACCCTGCGTCCATGGGACATGAACGTGGACCCGGTCGGAGGCACACCGCTGCGTCCGTTCGAGACGGCTCAGCAGCTCTTCGACGGCGTGCATGAGATCTACCGCCGCATCAGCCCCGACTTCGCCAAGCTCTTCCAGTCGATCGGCGACGCAAAGCTGCTCGACCTCGAAAGCCGCAAGGGAAAGGCACCCGGCGGCTACAACTATCCGCTGGAGATCGATCGCGTTCCTTTCATCTTCATGAACGCGGCGGGGCTGCATCGCGACGTGCACACGCTGCTCCACGAGGGAGGTCACGCGTTCCATACGCTGCTCGCGCGCGAGGAGCCGTTGTCGTACTACCGAGGCGCGCCGCTCGAGTTCGCCGAGGTGGCCTCCCAAGGCATGGAAATGATCGGCCTCGATCACATGGAGGTGTTCTACCCGTCTCGGAAGGACGCCGATCGCGCCCGTCGCAAGCACTTCGAAGATATCGTCGCGCTCCTCGCGTGGGTCGCGCAAATTGACGCCTTTCAGCACTGGGTCTATACCGATCCCGGCCACTCGCGACAGGATCGCCGGCGCGCGTGGCTCGAACTCCGCACCCGTTTCCGGGGCAACGTCGACTGGGACGGCTACGACGATGCGCAGGCATCGATGTGGCATCGTCAGCCGCACCTGTTCGCCAGCCCGTTTTATTACATCGAATACGCGATCTCGCTTCTCGGGGCGCTGCAGCTCTGGCAGAACGCGCGCAAAAACCGAGCGAAGGCGCTGAAGCAGTACCGCGCGGCGCTCGCGCTCGGCGGCTCACGGCCGCTGCCGGAGCTGTTCGAAGCCGCGGGGCTGAAATTCCAGTTCGACGAGAAGATCATCGGCCCGCTCGTGCGGGCTACCCTCGAGGAACTCGACGCGTTGAAGTGATCACTTCCCCGTGCCCGTCGCGACCCTGGGCGCCGCTTTCGTCGCGCGCCGCATGAAGAGGATTGCAAAGCACGTGTCGGCGATCGCCCCTCCGACGGACTCCTTGTTGTCGGGCGAGAGGCCGATCCACGAGCCGTCTTTTTGCTGCGCGCCGAAGAGGTACTCGCACCCCTCGGAATACCACCAGTGGCCGCCCACCTTGTCGATCGACGCAAGGTCGGCTGCCCGCTCAACCGCGTAGATCCAGTAGAACTGCCACATCCACGCGCTGTGGTAGCCCGGGTTGCGCGTGTAGTCGAGATTCGCCGCCATCCACTCCAGCCCCTTCTTGATGGCGGGGTCCTTCTTCAAGTCCTGCTTCTGCAGATCCCTGAGGATGAGCATCGAAGCCGTGCCGCCCGCCGTCATCGCGCCGTAGGCGGCGTCGCCCGTCGTGCCTTCGTCGCAGTAGCCCCAGCCGCCGTCCCCCTTCTGCGCCTTCTCCCACCACTTCGCCGCGTCCACGAGCGTCGCGTCCGGTACGATGACGCCCGCTTTCATGCACGCACGAATGCCGAGCGCGGCGTACTGCGAATTCGAGTTGTCGCCCCACGCGGGGCCCTTCCCGTTGCGCTTGATCTTCACCGTCGGCAGGGCCTTCGTCCCCTGGCCACCGCCGGCCTTCGGGGGTCCCGTCGGCACGGAACTCGGAAACGTGACTTTGTCGCCGTATCCCCACTGGCCGTTCACTGCCTGGTTGTCGACGAGAAATTGGGCGCATTGCGCGACGCGCCATTGGTATTGCGCGCGGTCGTATGCATCGAGGGCCATCGCGCAGAGCGCCACGTTGTACGTACGCTTGAGTTCCTTCGTGGACAGGCGATCCGCGAGGCTCATGACGATCGAGTCCGTCGGGCTTACGCCCGCGTGAAGCAGCGTGTAGAGCACCAGTTCGTCCATCTCAAACTTCCCTTGGAACGGATGATTCACGTCACGGCTCTTCGCGCAATTGATCGTCAGGTATTTCGCGCCGCGCTCGACGGCATTGTCGATCCTGCCTTGGTCGACCTTGGGGGATTCCTGAAGGAGTAACGCGATCGCAAACAGAAAGCTCATGCTATGCCCTTAAGACACCAGTCGCCGTTGTGTGTATCGAGCAATGAGAACCCCGTCCAGCTCAGAACTCGTAACGCACACCTCCACCCCCCTCACTCGTTCCGCTCGGACTCGATGACCATCAGGCGATCGAGCTTCGTACGTACGTCCGCGGCGAAGCCGACGCCCGGCTCGTTCGTTTTGGCGATGAGCTTGAGCATGTCGATCGCCTTCTGATCGGACATCGCGATCACGTCAAAAACATGCTGCGCCGTCGCGCCGCCTTCGCGCGGCGGATACGCGTCGAAATGCGCGTCGATGCACTGGCGGATCGACGGGAGCGAGCCCTCCCACCACGGCTTGAGCGTCTCGATGAGCCGCTTCATGTTGTCGAGTGCGGGAGCGAGCATCGTGGCGCGCTCGTGGTCTTTCAGTCGGGCGCCCTGCAACACCGCTTCGCGCGCCATCTTTTCGTCCATGTAAATCGCGCGTCCGACCTGCCACGGTTCGTACTCGCGCTTGAGGTCCGGGAAGATTTCTCGGGCGACGGCCGCGAGGCTGAGCGCGTCGAGCTCGGTGCCCAATTCCTCGATCTCCTTCAACTCCTCGGGGCTCGGCAGAATGACCGACGCCTCGGACTCGGGCGGACGAGGCGGCGGCGGGGGAGGCGGAGGGGGCGTCGTTTCAGGCTCGGGCGCCAGAACGGGAACTTCCTCCTCCACGGGCGCCGGAGCCGGCGGAAGATCGACTTTGGCCTCTTCCGGAAATTCGACGCCCACACCCTCTTCGGGCATCGGCGTGCCAGCTTCGATCTCCTCGCTGTCAACGACCTCCATCGATTCGAATTCGACGGACTTGCGCCGGGCCTCATCCTCGGCGCGGCGACGCGCCTCCGCTTCGATCGCGCGCCGGTACGCTTCCTCCTGCTCCTTGCGGCGCGCCTCTTCGGCAGCCCTGCGCTTGGCGTCCTCCTGCGCGCGGCGGATGGCCTCGTCGCCTCCCCGGCGCTTGAGTTCCTCCATGTCCTTGCGCTGTATCGCCTCGATCGCTTCGCGGCGCTTCTTGCGCATGTAGTCGAGTCCGCCCTCGATCAGCCCGGCCATGGCGTCGCCGAGGAACTTCCGCGTGTCAGGCGTGCGGCAGATCATGATCTTCTGCATGATCACGATGATCTGCATGCGCCGCACCTGCAGGTCGAGCACCTCCGCGAGCGCATCGCGCGCCTCCTGCATGCTTCGGATGGCGGGAATGAATTGAGGCTTCGCGGGCATCATCGGTCGATTCTATCGGCCGAAAGATGAAAGATGAAAGATGAAAGATGAGAGGTCAGAAGTCGGAGACGCACGAGCACGCCTGCCGGACCGAGTCAGCCAGGGTCGACCCGAGAAACCTCCCGTCCCTGAACTTTCATCCTTCATCTTTGATCTCCTCCGGACTTGACAGAATGTAAATTACGAAGTATAAAGTACGCGAGGGGTTTTTCAGACCACACGCTTAGGAGAGAGGAATCATGCCGCCAATCATGCCCGGAGGTTCCGAGACCGTTCTCGGCAGCGACGTCACGTTCAAAGGCGAAGCAACATTCGAAGGCGCGATGCGCATCGAAGGTCGCTTCGAGGGGAAAATCACCACGAAGGGACGCCTCGCTGTCGGCAAGGGCGCCCACGTCGCGGGCGAGATGGCCGTCGGCAATCTCGCGGTCGAAGGTCAGTTCAAGGGCAACGTGCTCTCGAGCGAAAAGATCGAGCTCGCCGCGTCCGCCAATGTCTCGGGCGATTTGCGCGCCCCGAAGCTCGTCGTCGCCGAGGGTGCCACCCTCGTCGGCAACGTCGTCATCAGCCCCGACGCCCTCAAGGGCGCGGGCGCTTCCGAGCGCGATGCGATTCTCGCAGCGCAGCACGGCCAGGCCGTCCGCAAGTAGCTCTCACGCAGAACAGGGCCGTACGGGGAGTCCGCTCCCCGTACGGCTTTCATCATGAGCTCAACGCCCGCGCGTCGCCAGGTTCAGTGCCCCAGGTGCGACACGACAATGGAAGCGAGCGTGTCGTCCAAGTCGCTTCCCTGCCCAGGCTGCCATCGCAACATCCGCACCGAGGACGAAATCGTCAATGACTACCAGGCGCGCGTCGAGTACTACAACGACGGGCGCGTCGAAGTCGGCAAGAAGGGGAACATCATTGCCGAGGTACGCGTCCGCAGCCTGGTCGTGAAGGGAGAGATCAAGGGCACCGTGCGAGCGAGAGAGAGCATCCACATCGCCAAGGGGGGGAAAATCACCGGCGACGTGACCTGCGGCGTCCTTTCCATGGACGAGGGGGCGCAGCTGGCCGGACGGGTAATGGCCTGCCGCACGCCTGTGCCCTCCACCGCTCTCTCCAAACCCTAGCGACTGAGGCAGGCGTCCGATTTCCTGCCGCGTCGCGCCAGCCTCACACACGCACGGGCGTCGGCGAACGCGCGTAGACGCATCTCACCCCGTGCGGTAGAATGAGGCCGTGCCCGCAAAAATCTACACCCTAGCCCAGGCGTGCGCGATCCTAGGGATGCCTGAACCGCAAGTCAGCGAGTTGATCGACAATCGCGTCCTGCCCGCCGAATTCAACCAGGGCTTGATGAGCAACATGATCCGGCACGAAGACCTCATCCTCTTCATGAAGTCGCGCAAGATGTTCGCACAGATGCAGAAGATCGTCGTAAGCCGTGTGCTCCTGTGCGATCGCGACCAGCAGATCGTTTTCATCCTGCGCACCGAGCTCGAGCGAGGCGGAAAGATCGCCGTGCAGATCGCGACCTCCTCAAAGGAGGTCGAAATGAACATGGACAATAATGCGCCCGATCTCCTGGTGATGCACATCGCGGCCACGCAGCGAGCGACCGACAATCTCGCGGGTGTGCTGCGGCGGATACGCGAGCGGCATCCAACGAAGCTCATCATCTACCACAATGACCCTGACGCGGTCGTCGACGGGCGCGAGGACATCAAGAGGCTGAAGGAATATCTGAAGGTCGACGTGATGGTGAGCGTCGCGGCAGGCACGCGCAAACTGATCGCGGCGATCGAGGAGACGCTTGGTATCCGCCGCGAGACGAAAACGGTCAACCCGTTCGCGACCGGCGCATCTAGACTGGGTCCTCCCTCCGCCACACCTCCGCCCAACATGCTCCCCACGCAGACGCCGCCCGCCCGCAGGGGTAACACGGCCGTGCGAACGCCCGAAACGCGCGCGGGCAACACGTCGCGCCGGACGAAGCCCCCGACTCAACTTCCTCCGCCGCCCTAACGCGGGACACGCCGGTACCGACGCGCACGCAGGAGCTCGAACTTCTCCGTCCCTGCGAACCGGCTCACCTCCACGCCCGGCAATGGACTCTGCGCGTCGAAGTAGAGCATCACACGCTCGAGATCGCGAACCTTCTCGCTCCAGATAACCACGCCGTCGCGACCTTCGAATCGCTCGGGCTGCCACCAGTTCCGGAAGGACTTCCCCGGCTTGCCGACCGCGGTGAAGTCGCACACATCGGTCGTCCGCAGGTGGTAGCCCATCTGCGCCGCGACATGATAGTCGCGCGCGACGACGAACGCCGCATTCTCGCGACGCACCGAATCGGCCAACTGCGCCCAGCCCGTTCGCCGCTCGGCTGGAACACACGCGACGACCACCGGCAGGGCCACCGCAGCCGCCGCGAGCACGACAACGGTTCCTACGACCAACCGACGCCCCCACCTGCCATGCCGCAGAACCACCGCCGCCACGAGGATTACAAGAGTCACGTACGCCGGTCCGGGCCAGTGACTCCGAGATGAACGGAAGAACGACAGAAGGAAGAAGCACGCGACGACGGGAATACCGATACAGGCGAGAAAACGGTCCTGCCACGGGGCGTTGCGCCTTACCACCGATCGCCCTCCCGACCAGCAGGCGATTGCGAATACGAAAGGCGTTGCCGCCAGCATCTGCTCTCCCGGGAACCCCAGCACCTCGCCCAGCGAGAATCCAAGCCGCTCCCCGAACCTGCCCACGCCCTGATACGCGAACGACTGCCAGCCGTTTTGCGCGTTCCAGACGATCGTCGGCGAGAAAAACGCAAGCGCCAGCCCCGCTGCCAGATACGGATGCGGCGTCCTGAGCCAGCGACGGTGTTCCGCACCCGTCGCGAGGAACAACAGCGTTCCCGCGCCGATAAAGACCGCGCTGTACTTGGAGTTCAGCGCGAGGCCGAAAAACGCGCCCGCGACGTACCACCAGCGCGTGCCGTCGCCCGAGAACACGCGGCACAGCGCCCATATCGCCGCGGCCCAGAAGAGGAGAAGTGGCGCGTCGGGACTCGCCTCCGACCCGTACTGCGCCAGATATGGCGCGAGGCCCGTAACGAACGCCGCAAGCGCACCCGTTTTCTCGTCGTAAAGCCGGCGGCCCGTGACGAACGCGAGCCACGTCGCGAGCGCCCCTCCGGCGATCGTGAGCATCCGCAATCCCACGGTGCCGTCACCGAAGATCGCGATCGAAGCACGGATGATCCAGGCGATCATGCCGGGATGGTCGTAATAGCCGAGGGCGAGGTGCTGCGCGTAAAGCCAGTGATACGCTTCGATCGAGCGCGGCTCCGTCCACACGCTGAGCGCAATCTTGACGCCGGCCATCGCGAGGACGAAGAGCGCGACGTTTCTACCCGTCAATCGCCACCCCGTGCGTCTCCGGCATGTCGTACGCGAGCCCGATGCGTCGCGCGAAGTCGCACAGCACCCAGTAGTCGCTCACGGGGAATTCGTCGTCGTCCAATGCCTTCCGGCCCCACGAGAAGCGCTTCGTGTCGGCGGCGTAGTCCGCCGGCCGCTGCCACGCATCCTTCGGCCACTGCACGAGATACTTGGAGAGGGTGCTTTCCGGCACGCCGAAGGCGGAGGCGAGCACGACGGGCTGCCCCTTCCAGCCGGACAGATCCGTCGCGTACGGCTCCGAAAGCTCGGGGACTTGCGAGAAGCGATCGACTTCGCACCCGCCGATATACAGCCGGTATTCCCAGTAGTCGCGCGGGACGCGCATCAGCAGCGCGGGCGCGTTGATGTTTCGCGAGAGACGCGCCGCCAGCTCCCTCGCAAATTGAAGCGGCTGCGGCGGATGGATCGAGCACCAGCCCCCCTGCGCGACGACAGACGTCTCCGCGAGGATCTTGCGGTCCGCGGCGAGCATCTCCGGATCTACGCTTACGCCCGGCGACACGAAGAAACGGTGCACGTCGTCGCGAACCAGTTCCGGCTCGTCCCTGCGGATTCCAATCCAATCGAACGTGTGCACGTTCCGAGATTATACTGGGCGCCATGTGCGTTCTCATCGTTCTGCGGAACGCTTTGCCGGAATGGCCGCTCGTCGTCGCCGCCAATCGCGACGAGCTGCGCGACCGCCCGTCTGAGGACGCGCAGATCCTCAAGGGTTGCGCCGTGGCAGGTCGCGATGTCGTCGCCGGGGGGACGTGGCTGGGCATCGACAGGGACGGACATGTGTGCGCGATCACGAATCGAATGCACCCGCCACGCAGCAGCAGCCGCTCGCGCGGTCAGCTCGTCATGGACTTCCTCACGGGTGGCGATACGGACTCCATCAACACGGGCGGCTTCAACCTGCTCTGGGCGGGGGCCGACATCGCAAACGTTCTTGAATTCGATGGAGTCGCGACAAAACACTCACTCGACAACGAGTCGCACGTGATCTGCTCGCATGTGAACGCCGACGATCCCCGGTCGCCGGAGACCGTCGTCATCCGCAAGCTCCTGCGCCGCTGCTCTGACATCGATGAGCTGCGAATTCACTTACGAGAAATCCAGTCGAGCCCGGACGGCGGGATTTGCAAGCACGGCGAGAAGTTCGGAACCGTCTCAGCCTGCTTCGTGGCGATGCACAGGGACGGCCTCGCAACGTCCCAATTCTGGGTCGCGCGCGGGCAGCCGTGCGAGGCGACCTGGCGCGACTGCTCCGATCTTCTGCGGCAGTTAGCGAAGGAACAGTCCGCCGGCAGCCGCGCAGACTAACGTCAGGATCGCGCTCACGACCATCCACGCAGTCTTCCCCGGGAACGCCGCGAACCACGTCACAAGCAGCACGAGCACGAGTGCCGCACCGCCTCCGACGCCCGCAACCTTCGGCGTGCCCAGGGCCAGCAGCCTGTCGGCGGCGTCCGCGAATTTCTCCGCCGTCCCCGGAACGAACGCGCGCACCGCGTGCCCCACGATCAAGCCCGTCAGCGCGGAGATCACGGACATCGCAATGCGCAGCGGCCTCTCGGTGCCGCTTGCGCCCCGATTGAGCGCGGCCTCCGCCTCCACGAGCATGGCCGCCTGCGTCTCGAGCCGCTTGCGCAGTTCGGCCATTTCCTTGTCCTTCGCGGCGAGCTGCAACTGCGCGCCTTCGAGTTGCTCCTCGACGTGCTCGCGCTCCTTCTCCTCGTGCGCCTGCTCGAGGCTGCCGCGCGTGATCGCCTGGCGAACCAGCACCTGCGCGTCCTTGGCCCGCTTGAGCGCGACCAGGGCCTGCTCCTCGGCTCGCTCGCGCACGTTCTCCGCGTGCTTTGCTTTTGCCTCTGCAAATCTCGCCGCGATTCGAGCGTCGGTCAGGTCCTTCGCCAGGTCGCGTATCATCGTGTTCGACTTTTCCTGCGATCCAGCGTCCGTCATCTTCGTATCCGCGCGTCTGGCGCCACGCTTCTTGACCTCCTCGTCGATGCACTTCTTGATGTCCGGAAGCTGCAGCCCGAGGCGCTTCCCCTCCTCGACCAGTGACGTCTCTCCCTGACGGGACAGCGTTCCGTCGATGAGCATGTGCGATGCAAGCTTGGCCAGTTCGACCATCCGCTCGTCCTTCAGCTCCTTGTCGTACTGGCCGCGGCGCATGCGGTCCGTGAGCACGCCGCGCGACTTCTTCAGCTCGCCCTTTAGGAATTCGATAAATTCCTTGTGCTTCGGGCTGTGGATCTGCTGCAGCTTCGACATCTGCTGCTTGAACTGCTCCTCCACGCTGACGGCATCCACAACGCCGCGCGGAAGATCGAGAAGCTGATAGTAATCCGGGTCCTCGATCTCCTCCGCAAGACCCAGCAGTTCGCTGTACCGATTGTCTGCCATGCGCTACATGTCGGCGACCCGGCCCTTCCGGGCCGGATCGCCGTGTGATCTACAAGTTACCCGACGTCGAGGGCGTCGACCGTCTTCTCCGCCGCGTTGATCTCCTTTTCGTCCATGCCCGACTTGCGGACGATCTCCGCCTTCGCCTCCTTGCCCGTCCCGCGATCGCGGCCGGTGACGGTGAGGCGACCATCCGCACCGTAGGCGAAGGTCACATCGACGATCGCGCCGGCGCCGCGTCCCGCGGGCAGCTCGGAGAGGACGCATGTGCCGATTTCGACGCAGTCGTCCGGATCCTCGCCCTCACCCTCGACGACCTTGATCTGCACGCTGACCTGGTTCGCCGACGCGGTCCCGTACGCCTTCGTGCGCTCGATCGGGATCGGCGTGTTGACAGGGATCAGGATGTCGTTGATGAGCTTGCCGTCCGCCTTCCGGATGCCGATCAAGCCCAGGCTGTGCGAATTGACGTTCGTTACTTCGACGCCCTGCAGCAGGACCTTCACTTCTTCGTCGATGTCGACGAGCGCCTTCTTGGCCTCCTCGACGATGTTGCCAGGCAGTTCGACGCCGCCCTGCTTTTCGGCAGGAATCTGGCCGGTCTGGTCGGGCAGCTGCTGAACCGACAGAACCGCGTTGTAGAACGCGGCGCCGATCGCGACACACTCGTCCGGGTTCAGCGACGTATCAGGGTCCTTCGCCGTCACGCGCTTGAGCATGTCGCGCACGCACGGCATGCGCGTCATGCCTCCGACCGGCAGAATGACGTCGATGTCATTCCACGTCAGCTTCGCCTTGTTGAGCACGACGCCGAGGTACGTTTCCGTCTGATCGAGCAGGCCCTTCGTCATCTTCTCGAATTCCTCGCGCGACAGCTCGACCTTGGTCGTCTTCCCCTGGCACTGGCAGAGGATGCGCACCTTTTCGAGTTTCGAGAGCGCAACCTTGGCGTCTTCCGCCTTGTTGCGCAAGTCCTGGTAGCTGTCGAGATCGCTGCGCGGATCGATGTTGTGCTCGGCCTTGAATTTCTCGGAGATGAAATTGATGATCTCGTCGTCCCAGTCGACGCCGCCGAGGCGCCGCTCGCCGTCGGTCGCGAGAACGTCGATTTTCGTCCCCTCCAGCTGGATGATCGTCACGTCCAGCGTGCCGCCTCCCAGGTCGTACACGAGGCAGCACTTCTTCTGGCCCAGCCTGTCGAGCCCGTACGCGAGAGCCGCAGCCGTGGGCTCGTTCAGCACGCTCACGACGTTGAGACCCGCGATGATGCCGGCGTCCTGCGTCGCCTTGCGCTCGACTTCGTTGAAGTACGCGGGCACCGTGATGACGACGGTGCCGACCTTGCGCCCGCTGACCGTCTCGGCGTCCTGCGCGATTTTCTTGAGGATGAGGGCGCTGATCGTCTCCGGCGTGTAGTCCTTGCCGTAAATCGTCTTGACCCAGCCCTCCTCGCCCATGTGCCGCTTGACAAACTGGATCACGCGGTCCGGAGCGGCGATCGCCGAGTTCTTGGCGATCTTGCCTACAATCACCTCGTTCTCCTCAAACAGCGCGACGGACGGCGTAATACGCTCGTTGTCCGTGTTCGGGATCACTTGCGACTTGCCGTGTTCGTCGAGGAACGCGATCGCGGAGTTCGTGGTTCCGAGATCGATGCCGCAAATCATCGGCGGTTTCGCTTCGTCGGCCATGCTCTACCCTTTCTTGAAGATCTTGACCACGACCTCCTGCGGGCGCAGCACCTGGCTGCCCCACCGGAACCCCTGGCGCACAACCTGCGCAATACGTTGATGTTCTTCCTCGCTGGCGGCCGGCTCGGTGCGCAGCGCCAGTTGTATTTTGTTGTCGAATTTCTCCAACTGCTCAGTCATGACCTCGACGTCGTGCCTGTGAAGGAGTTCGATGATCTCCTCCGCGACCGTTTCGACGGGCTGAGTTGCGGGGCCGGGCTCCTTGCCCTCGATCATGCGCAGGGCCGCGTCGTAAATGAGGACGAGGCCCTTCAGCAGCGGCTTTTGGGAGTTCTTCACTGCCTCGCTCTTGTACTGCTGAAGCTCCTGATAGACCGCGTTGAACGCGCCCTGCTGGACCTGGTCGTCTTTGATACGCTTGACGAAAAGCTCCTGAAGCAGCGTGACCTTCTCCAGAAGCTTGTCCACCTTCGGCGTCAGATCGTTTTCAACCGACGGTGGCGCGGGAGCGGTCTGCGATTCGTCCACGAATATCCCCCAGCTGGCCTTGGCCCGTGGAATTATAGCTCGGCTTGGATCGATTCGCCTATAATCCGCCGCGATGAAGCTCAAAGACAAAGCCGCGCTCGTAACGGGCGCGTCGAGCGGCATCGGACGGGCCATTGCACTGCGTTTCGCAGCCGAGGGGGCTCGCGTGATGTGCGCGGGACGTCGCGAATCGCGACTCAAGGAGACGGCCGAAACGATCCGCCAGGCGGGGGGGGCCGCCGCCACGGCCATCGGCGAGGTACGCAACGACACGGACAACAAGCGCGCAGCGGACGAGACGGTTCGCGCGTTCGGGCGGATCGACATTCTCGTGAACGCCGCAGGGGTGATCGGCGTCGATTCGATTCTCGACGCAAAACCGGACGAGTGGCAGCGGCTCATGGACATCAACCTCACAGGGGTATACAGCGTGACACGCCATGCGGCGCCACATTTGATCAAGAACCGCGGCGGTTCGATCATCAACCTTTCGAGCGTGACGAGCCTCCGGCCGTACGCAAACATTCTCGGCTACTGCGTCAGCAAGGCGGGCGTGGACATGTTCACGCAATGCCTCGCCCTGGAGCTCGCGCCTCACGGCGTGCGCGTGAATGCGATCAATCCCGGCGTCGTCGTGACGGAGTTGCACACCGTGACGAACACGGTGCCGGACTATCCTGCCTTTTTGGAGCGCTCGAAGACGACCCATCCCCTCGGTCGGGTCGGCACGGTCGACGATATCGCGTCAATGGCCCTCTTTCTCGCAAGCGACGAGGCGGCCTGGATCACGGGAGGCATTCACTCGGTGGACGGCGGCCGGCAGCTGATGTCGGCACGCTAAAGAAGGAGGATCCCATGCGCATCGGTATCATCGCACTCATTGTGCTGGGCGGCGCGGCGCTCGTCGCGGCGCGGCCGGGCCGGCAGGACGCTTCCCCTGTCGACCGGCAGGCGGCGTTTCTGAAGTCCATCCAGGGCGGGAAGGTCAAAGGCGCGTACGAGCAGATCATCAAGGACGGCCCGCTCACGATGGACGTCTGCGACAAGCTTGTCGCGGAGGCGAAGAAGGGGATCGAGCTTTACGGTGACGCGGCCGAGTTCGAGAACCTCGGCCTCGTGCGGGAGGACAAGCACATCGCGATGGGAATCGGAATCCTCTGCACCGAAAGGACCCCGCTCTTCTTCTACTTCGTCTGGTACCGCCCGACCGAGAAGGACGCCTGGCGCCTCGTGAACACGTGGTTCAACGATCAGACGAAGGAGTACTTCTCCCTTCGCAGATAGAACTCCGCACGCAGTCAAGCGCATCGGAAGTCCCGCCCTTCCAGAGCAGGTGGCTCGCATAGGCAGGAAATCCATTTGCGAGCGAGGCGAACGCGACTCCCGGCTCGCACTGCCGCGAACGCCGCACGCGAGGGATGAGCGCCACGCCGAGCCCCTCGCGCACGTAGCGCAGCTGCAGCGCGCTCGTGCTCGCCTCGGCGACAACCTGCGGCCTCATGCGCCTGAGCGCGACGGCCATCACCGACCGGGCGAAAGAGCCCTGCTCGTACGCGATCAGCGGATGACGCACGACCTCCTCAAGAGTCACGCGCTAGCTGCGCGAAAGCGTCGCTGCGCAGAAGGGACATCGGACCGGCGCAGATTCCGAAGGGCTCCGGAGTGCTCCGGGGCCCTTCTTCATTTTGACGGCGACGAGAGCGGCTCGATGCGTTGGCCGCGATGCATTCTTATGCCGCGACCGATCGCGCGCAGCCGCGCCGCCACATCGTCCTTATCAGTCCAGATCGAGAGCTCTTCGCACTGCTTCATCGCTGCATCCGTCGCCAGCGGTCCCGGAGGGCCGATCATCGCCCTCGTCAGCGCCCCGTCGCGGATACCGGACTCCGCGAACGCTTCGAGCCCCGACACGACCAGCGTGACGTGATCCGAGTCGCGCACCACGCCCACCCCCGGAGCCATCTCGATGAACAGCCGGTCCTTGCGCGTCTGCAGCCTCGTGACGGTCAGTCCCTCGACCTGCAGCATCCGCCACGTCCCCTCGCCGCCGCCCAGTCCCTCCGGCATGCGCGAATGATGACGTTCTCGCGCCCTGCGTGCAAGCTTACGGGGGCGCGCGACAGCGAGGCGGGACTCTCTCGGCAGGAGCGACAGCCGGAGCCGTAGGCCGTTCGCTAATACCCTTTGGTGATTTTAAGCCCGGGCCGAGATCCCGTGTCGCCCGATGGCGGCGGCTGCTGTCGAGGTTGCTCGCCGCCCGGCTTCGCGATCAGAGCCCCGCCTGAGCCGCTCGTGATGCCGCGCAGCATCGCCTGCAGCTCGTTCGGATTCGAGGACGTCTTCATCCCCTCCTCTTCCGTGATGAGTTCCTCCTGGATCAGCTTCGCGAGAGACTGATTGAACGTCTGCATCCGGTAGAAGCCGCCGTCCTTCATCGCGCGCTGGATGTCCCCCATCTTGTTCTGCTGGATCAGCTCGCGCACGTTTGGAGTATTGATCAGGATTTCCATTGCCGCCACGCGGCCGGTCCCCGCCGAGCGCTTCACCAGCCTCTGGCTGACGATCGCGTGCAGCGTCTGCGCAAGCATCGAACGCATGTGATCCCGCGCGTCCGGCGGGAAGATGTCGAGGATGCGGTCGAGCGTCTGCTTCGCATCGTTCGTGTGCAGCGTCGAGAGCACGAGATGCCCCGTCTCGGCGGCGTGCATCGCCATTTCGACGGTGTCCTTGTCGCGCATCTCGCCGATCAGGATCACGTCCGGATCCTGCCGAAGCACGCGGCGCAGCGCCTCCCTCAGACTCGTCACGTCCGACCCCAGCTGCCGCTGATTGATCTCGCTCTTGTCGTCCGTATACACGAATTCGACGGGGTCTTCGATCGTGACGATGTGCAGCCCTTGCGTGTGATTGAGATGCTCGATCATGCACGCCAGCGTCGTGGATTTTCCGCTCCCCGTCGGTCCCGTGATCAGGATCATTCCCTGCGGAATGGACAGGAGGTCCTTCATGACCGGGGGCATCGTCATGCGGTCGAACGTCGGCGCCTTGAGCGGAATGGCGCGCGCGATCAGCCCCCACTCGCCCATGCGTTTGAAGCAATTCACGCGGAAGCGCGCGACGTCGTCCACCACGTACGGCGCGTCCATCTCCCCTTCCTGCAGCAGACGCGCGTACCCGGCCGCCCCGAGCACCTGCTTGATCCCGTCCTCCATCATCTGTCGCGTCACCGCCTGGAATTCCGAGGGAACGATCTCGCCCGCGATGCGATAGAGCGGCACGCGCCCCACCTTCAGGTGCAGGTCCGACGCGCGACGGTTGATCTGCTCCTTGAAGAGCGCATCCATGTCGATGATCATGACCGTTCCCCCAGAAGGTTCACGAGAGTGCCCGTCGTGCGAGCGATGCGATCGACCAGCTCCAGCTCGTGCCGGGTCCACTCATCCGAATACGATTTGTTCACCAGCTCCAGCACGCCCGCCAGCTCGCCGCGATACAGCACCGGTGCCGCGAGAAGCGAGCGCGTTTCGAATCCGAGCGATTCGCTGACCTCGCGGGCGAACCGTGACTCCTTCTGCACATCGCTCACCGGAATGATGACGCGATCGCGCGCGCAGGCGCCGGCAATCCCGATTCCCGCGTTCAGCTTCACACCCTTGATCTTGTCACCGACAGGACCCGTCGCCGCGACAAACGTCATCCCGCCCTGTTCGTCGGTAACCAGGAGCAGGCTCGCCGCTTCACACGGGATCGCCTCGTTCGCGATGTCCAGGATCTCGTCGAATATATGCTGGCGGTTCGACAGGTTGGAGAACAACTGGAGCAGCCGGTCGAGCGCCGCCATATGCGTCTGCAGGCGTGCATAGATCGCGATCTGAGTTTCGCTCATGACGCGATTATAGACTCGCAGGGCACTATCAGCGCCTGTTCCTTGAGTCCTCGTGGCCTGGAACAACGCCCGGAGGCGGCGACGGCTGCGGCGCGACGAGCGGAGACGTCTGCGGACGCGGCGTCGGGTGAGCGAACGGGCTCAACATGGGCCGCGGCGTGTCGCTCGGCCGCGGGCCGATGGGGCTCGGTATCGGTTTCGGAGGCGTGTCCCCGGGTCTGACCTTGATCGGCGGCAACGGCGCCACCTGCATCCGCCCGTCAGGCGCAGCAGCAGCCCCCGCGGCGGCGCCGCCTCCCCCCGTGATTCCACGCAGCAGTTGCTGAAGTTCGTTCGCGTTCGTTGACGCCAACAGCGCGTCCGCCTCGTTCACGAGCCCGTCCAGCACGAGCTTCGCAAGCGCCTGGTTGAACGTCTGCATCTTGTAGTGCTGTCCACTGCGCATCGCTGACTCAATCTCGCGGATCTTGTTCTGCGCGATCAAGTCGCGGATGTGCGGCGAGTTGATCAGAACCTCCATCGCCGCGACTCGCCCCTTTCCGTTCGCGCGCCGCACGAGTCGCTGACTCACGACGGCGTGCAGCGTGAGCGACAGCATCGCACGAATGTGATCGCGTGCGTCGGCCGGGAAGGTGTCGATGATGCGATCGATCGTCTGCTTCGCGTCGTTGGTGTGCAGCGTGGAGAGCACGAGGTGTCCCGTCTCGGCTGCGTGCATCGCCATCTCAATCGTCTCGCGGTCGCGCATCTCGCCCAGCAGGATGACGTCCGGATCCTGGCGCAGCACGCGCTTCAGCGCCTCCTGGAAGCTCGCCACATCAATCCCGAGTTGCCGCTGGCGGATCGTGCACTTCACATCCGTGTACACGAACTCCACCGGATCCTCCACGGTGATGATGTTGAGCGCCTCCGCTCGATTCATCTGCTCGATCATGCACGCGAGCGTGGTCGACTTTCCGCTCCCCGTCGGCCCTGTCACCAGGATCAGCCCTTGCGGCGCGGCCAGCATTTCCTTGAGCACAGGCGGCAGTTGGAACATGTCAAACGTCGGCGCGTCGAGGGGGATCGCGCGCGCCGCGACGCCGAACTGCCCGAGATGCCGGAAGACGTTGACGCGGAATCGCGCAACGCCCGGAACTACGTGCGCAAAGTCGACCTCATGCTCGGCTTCGAGCCGCCGGCATCCATCGTGCCCGAGCATATGTTCCAGCAGGGCTGACATGTCCTCGGACGTGAGCACCGGATGCTCGGAGTCGGTCATCTCCCCCGCGATCCTGAAGATCGGCGGGCGACCAACCTTGAGATGCAGATCGGACGCACCCTTTGCGACCTGCTCGCCGAACAGCGCGGCCACATCGATCATGAGTTCCTCAGCGCTGCGCGGGACGAACCCCGAGCGGGACCTCCGCGACTGCCCTCCCCATGAGCCCGCATGATCTATGCGTCAGAGTATAGCACGTCGCGCCAAGCGTTGCGCGATGCAACGCGCGATGCTAGACTCAGCAGCGCGTGGTCAGCATACCGTTCGACAAACCGAGATCGATCACACCTGAAGCCATCTGCCGCGAACTGCGTGAATCGAAGCACTGCACCGGCATGGAGATCCTCCTCTGGGACGAGGAGATCACGGTTGAGGATCGCAAGTCGGGTACGGAACTGACGATCAAGCTGGACACATCCAAGGCCGAAGTGGAGTCCGGCTCCGGCAAGAAGGACCTCGCTGAAAAGGTCGCCACGGCGCTTGTCGCCATTGGGCTGCGCCGCCGCGCCTTGCCGGGCGAGGCGAAGAAGAAGTTCTACCGTAGAGGCGGGGCCCCGCCGGCCGCGACCCCTCCACCGCCGGCCAAGTGATCACACGGAGCGGATAACACTTCTCCGCCATCGCTTCCGCGCGCTCCGAGATCTACTGTTTGCGACGTCGGCCTATTGCTTCGGCCTCTCGAGCGTCACGGGGTCCGGGAGCGGAACGTCGATGATCGTCCGCCCGAGGTCGCCGAGTTTAGCCCGCGCCTCGCCCTCCTTGATGACCCCGATGTTGCCCACGACGACGATCACGAACTTGTCGGGCAGCAGCTGCTCTACCGCCACGCGCCTGACGTCGTCGCGCGTCACGGACGCGATCTTCTTCCGGTAGTTCTGGAAGTAATTCTCCGGATAAGTGTTGAGCTCCGCATTCGCGAAGGTGTTGACAGTCTGCTGGGCCGTCGAGAAGAAGAGCCCCGGGAACGCATCGAGATAGAACTGCTTCGCGGCCGCAAGTTCCTCCTCCGTCACCGTCTGGGTGCGAATGCGGTCGAGCTCTTCAAGACACGTCTTGGCCGCGAGTGCGACAGTCTCGCTTTTCGATTGGAACGCGATGCGCATCGCGCCCACATGCGCGATTCCCGGCCGGAAATCGGAGCCCACGTCGTACGCAAGCCCCATCTCCGTGCGCACTTTCTGCGTCAGGCGCGAGCTGAACCCGCCGCCCCCGTAGATGTAGCTCATTACACGCAGCGCGAAATTGTCCGGATGGTGCAGGTCGATACCGAGGTGCGCGATCGTGACGCGCCCCTGATTGATATTCCGCCCCTCTTTGTGGAAGCAGTAGACGCCGGGCTTCGCCGCGTGCGTCACCTTCGGCGCCGCGGGCGTGCGCTCTTTGGACTGCCATCCCTTCATCGCCGCCTCGAGCTTCTGCGCGAGTTGCGCTCGATCGAAATCGCCGGCCGCGGCTACGACGATATTTGCGGGATGAAACGTGCGCGCGTGGAACGCAATCAGGTCCTCGCGAGTGATCGCGCCGACCGACGCGCCCGTCGGGTGACGGTTCAACGGATAGTCGCCGTAGAGCAGCAGATTCGCCTCGCGCCCCTCGATCCCGCCCGTGCGATCGTTGCGCGCCTTGAGCTGCTCCAGGGTCTGCGCCTTCAGGAGGTCGATCTTCTCCTGCGAGAAGGACGGATTGCGCAGCACGTCGAAAAGGATCTCGAGCCCCTTGTCGAGGTCCTTCGAGAGCACGGAGAGCGACGCCGAGCCTTGCGTACCGCCGAGCGACACGCCAAGCTCCGCCGCGAGAAAGTCGATCTCGTCATCCAGCGCTTGCGGCGCGCGATTCGCCGTTCCGCCGATGCGCATCAGCGTGCCGCAGAATCCCGCCGTCCCCTCCTTGCCCGCGTCATCCCAGAAGGATCCCCCTCGCACGTACACCGTCAATTCGATCTTCGGCAGCGAGCGGTCCTCCATCGCCATCAGCACGACGCCGTTCGAGAGAGCCGCACGCATCTTCCCGGGGTCGGGGACGTCGAACGTCAACCCCTTGTACTTCAAATCCTCCGGCCGCTCGGGAATTTCCGACTGCAGCAGGAGCGCGAGCACGAGGAATGCGTGCGTCATTACTTTTTCTCCTTCCGGCGGATGACGAGGACGTTGCGGCCTTGCGCCGTGAAATACTGATTGGCTACGCGCTTCACGTCCTCGGGCGTGACGGCCTCGACTCGCTTCAGATAGTCAAACGTCTCTCGCCAGTCGCGCTGCACGTCGTTCCAGCCGAGCATGTCGCCGACCCCCTGGTTCGTGTCGAGCTGCCGAACCGTGTTGGCCAGCGATTGATTCTTCACCTTTTGCAGCTCCCGCTCGCTGACCCCATCCTTCTGAACGCCAGCTACGACTTCGTTGATGCCGGCCTCGAGTTCGGCGAATTGCTTCGGATCGCGCGGCGTAGCCGAATAGTCGATCCAGCCTCCGTACTTGAAGGCCGCGTAGCCCGCGTTCGTTCCAAGCGCGAGCTTCTTCTCGTCGACGAGCGTCCGCCACAGGCGCCCCGTTCGACCGTCGAGGATCATCGACATGAGATCCAGCGGGGCCGTGTCGCTGTGCACGCCCGACGGCGCATGCCAGCGGATCGTGATCGACGGCTGCGAGTCGGCCTCGGCGTCGAGCCGCTGCTCGGCCACCTGCGCCGGCTCCTGCGTCACGATCGGATCGGGCTGGACCTCGCGGTTCTTGAGACGCCCGAAGTAGCGCTTCGACATCTCGCGAATCTGGCTCTTGTCGAGGTCGCCCACGAAGATCGCGGTGCAGTTGCTCGGCTGGTAGTGCGTGTCGTAGTACTTCTGCGCCTCGGCGACGCTGTACTGGTCGATGTCGCTCATCCACCCGATCACGGGCCACGAGTACGGGTGCGCAGCCCAGAACATCGCGCTGAACTGCTGGTTGATCAGGCCGGTCGGCGTGGAGTCGGTGCGCATGCGGCGCTCTTCCTTCACGACTTCGCGCTCCGGGTAGAACTCGCGCCACACGGGCCCCAGGAACGTCTCGGACTCGAGCCAGAAGAAGAGCTCGACCTTGTTGGCCGGCAGCTCGACGAAGTAGCGCG
Source organism: uncultured Planctomycetales bacterium (assembly GCA_964468745.1). Taxonomy (GTDB): domain Bacteria; phylum Planctomycetota; class MHYJ01; order MHYJ01; family JACPRB01; genus JACPRB01. Next base: position 23,779 of record CAYXVY010000101.1, read on the forward strand.
TCCAGTCATAGAAAGTCGACGCATTCGAGTTCGTGCCGCCGTTGGAATCGAAGAGCTTCGAGATGTGCTCGCTGACGGTGATCTCCTGTTGCGCCGTCTTGATCTCGTCGAATTTCTTCGTGAGATCCTTCCATTTTCCCTCGTCGACTTTGGCGATGTTGGTCGCCGCCTTGAACGCGTCTTCGCTCATCGGCTCGCCGCGACGCATCGCCTCCAGGCCCTTCAACTTGAGCGCCCGCACGTCCGCATTGACCGCCTCGATCGCGGCGTTGAATTCCTCGTCCTTCTTCCAGTCCTTCGTGCCGAGCTTCTTCGTCCCCTTGAACATCATGTGCTCGAAGAAGTGGGAGAAGCCGGTCGTGCCGGGGCGCTCATTGACTGATCCGACCTTCCAATACAGAGCGCAGTAGACACGCGGTACGTTTCTGCGCTCAACCATGAGCACCTTCATCCCGTTGTCGAGGAAGAACTCCTCGACCGGCACTTTCAGGTCGAACCCGCCCGACGGTTTCGGCGGCGGATCCTGGGCGACCGCGATCGGCGCCAGCAGGATGAACAGCGGCAGGAATCGCATAAGGTCCCTCCGAAGGATTGAGATTCTACGCATGGGCCGCGTCGACCCGAGCACAAAAACGACGCTATGATGCACGCGTGCCCGACGAGCCGTCACCTCCCACGCCGTCGCCCGAGCGCTGCTCGAAGCGCGAGTTCCCGCCCTATCGCTTCATGCCCGGTAAGGCGCCGCATCCCCGTAGGCACCCGCAGGGACATTCGTACGGCAAGCCGGAGGTCCCGCCTCCGCGCTTCGATCCGAAAGACTGGAAGAGCAACGACGAGTACCTCTACGGCATCGATCTGTTCAACTATGCATTCTGGTGGGACTGCCACGAATCCCTCGAGGGACTCTGGCACCTGACGGGGCATAAAGGACGCGAGGCCCTTTACCTGCAGGGGATCATCCAGGTCGCAGCCGCGAACATCCAGCGCTTCCTCGAGAAGCGGGACGGTGCGCGCCGCCTCGCGAACGAGGGGATGAAGAAACTCATCGAGGTGCATCAGAAGGAGTTCATGGGACTGCACATCGGGCTCTTTCTCCGCCAAGTGCACGACTACCACGTCGACGAGGATCGCGCCGAGCCGCCGCTGATAGAGTTGCGATTCTGATCGCACCCGGACCGCGTACAATCGTCCATAGATATGATGAGAACTTCACTAGCTACCCTCGCTCTTGCGCTCGCGGCCGCGAACGCACACGCCCAGGACAAGACAGGGCCGTTCGTGGTCCATCTCGAAGACGGCTCCATGTTCGCAGGCAAGATCGCGGCGGACACCAAGCTCACGATCCGCACGCCCTATGGCGAGCAGCAGGTCCCCCTCGATGCCGTCCTGAGCCTGCGACGCGTCGACGCGACCACCTGCTCGGTGCGCACCGCGAGCGCCACGATCGAGGGCACGGTGACCCCACCCGAATTCATCGTCGACAGCCCCTTCGGCAAGGTGACGGTGGCGGTCAAGGACGTGAAATACCTCGCGCCCGGCAGCGCTGTCTCCGGACTGTCCGACGACCACACGGTGGCCCTGTGGTCGTTCGACGACGTCCGCGGCAGCACCGTAACGGACGCGGTGGGAGGTCGGCCGCTCGTCGCACACGAAGCGACCTTCTATACGCGTGATAACGGCGCGACCGTATTTCGCCGTAACAGTGAAACCAGTTACGCCGAAGCGGCGTGGTCCGGCGAAACCGGATTCACCAGCGGGTCCTTCACGCTCGAATCTCGCTTCAAGATCGGCCGCATCACGAAGGGATACGCGACGATCCTCGCGAAGAACGAGAAGGCCGTCACCCACAATCGCGACTTCTGGCTCCTCGTCCAAAACGGCGGCCAGATCTACCTCGATTCCGGCACGATGAACTCCAGCAACTTCGTGTCGCAATCGGCCCGCGGCGTCAACATGAATGACTGGACGTACCTTGCGGTGGTGCGAGACAAGCCGGCGGGCGAATTCCGCTATTTCGTCAACGGAAAGCTGATCCACACGGACAAGCGCGAGGTCACGTTCAACACCAGCGACGGCCCCGTTTTCCTCGGACCGGGAGCGGCCGGCGCGCAGCACTTCTCGTGCCCGGAGCAGATTCAGTTCGCCCGCATCTCGCGCGTCGCCCGCACAGCGGATGACATCGCGGAGTGCCACAAGATGTTCGAGGCGGGTGGGAGTGTTCTCTGGCGCGGACGCGACGCCGGGTTCTCGTTGCGCAGCGGCGGCTTCATGGTTGCGCGCTGCACCAGCCTCGAGGGGCGGACCTTCAAGACCGCGTTCGGCTCACTTAAAATCGGAGCCGCCACCGCCGCACGACTCCAGCCCTTCCGCTTCCGCGAAGCCGACATACGCAAGATCGAGGACACCATCGCCGGACACATCCGCGATCTTGGCGCCGAGACGCTGGACGAGCGGGAGGTTGCACGCACAAAGCTCATCGAGGCGGGCGAGCCCGCCATCCCCCTGCTGCGCAAGGCGCGCGAGGGCGCCGAGGCCACGGTCCGCGTCCTGATCGACGACGTCATCAATAAACTCGAAGCGAGCGGAGTCGCGTCCCGCCCGCCCTGCGACGTGCTCGTCATGGGCAACGCGGTACTCTACGGCTGGATCGACACCGATTCCGTCGACGTCGAGACGCAGTACGGAAAGTTCACGCTCGATTTGCGCACCGTGGGCATGCTCAACCTGGCGCGCGGCGGAGCCCGTGAAGCCGGACGGCTCGTCCAGCTGGCCGACGGCCAGCGCGTGGAAGTTCTCGCGGGTTCCGGCGCGCTCGCGATCGATACGGGATTCGGCGAGCTCAGCGTGCCCCTGGCCGACATCACGGCGATGACGCTCGATACGGCGGCAAAGCGCTGGACGGTGCAAACCTTGAAACTGAGCACATCGGGCATGCTCAAGACGCAGGCGCTCGAAGTCGAGACGGGACTCGGCAAGCTCACGGTTCCAATCGAGAGCGTGAGCGGTATGCGTTCCTGGGACGCGCCCCCGAAAGCCACCGACGAGAAGCCGGCGCCGCAGCCCCAGCCCCAGCCCCCACAGAAGGACCGCAGCGTCGACGACTAGAGCCTCAGCGCGCCATCGCCTCGTTCATCCAGTCGGCGTACTGCTTCATCGCCGCGTCGCGATGCGACGCGGAACCGTAGATCCAGTCGCACGGCGCCTCGCGCCCAACCATGTACTTGAGCCCGCGCGCCGCCATGAACCGCACCCATCCGTCCGATGCGGACAGCGCGTCATACAGCCGCGGTGCGTCATCCATCCTCCGGGGCGCCGCAAGAACGATCGCGGCTTCGGCTCGACCGCGCACGCCTTCCGTACCGACCATGCCTCGCAGCAGCACGCGCACCGACGCGTAGTCGTACCTCCCCGCCGTGATGATCAGATTCTCAAGGAACGTGTCCGGAGTCTCGAACTTCAGACCGTCACCACCGCGTTTCCACTCGAACTTGTCCTGCGGGCTGGGACGCTTCGCCTTCCCTTGCGCGGCCATCTCACGGTCGAGCATGCTCACCAGTATCTCGGGCTCGATCTTGCGCCGCTCCGCAAGGATGCGGACGGCCTCCTCCATCGTCATCTTCTGCCCCACCGTCATCGACGGGCTGTACGTACGAACAAGCGCGGTCGCAGCCTCCACGGCGCAATCTCCGGAATGCATCGCCAGCAACAGCAGTGCGATGCGCGCCAGACCCGGATCCGGCGAGCGCGTCAGCGCCACCACGTCTGCCTCGAACTCCGCGCGCCGGATGCGCATGAGCTCGATGAGCGCGCGGATGCGCACTCCGCCGTCTTCCGCGGGATCCCTCGCCACGTTCATCAGAGCTGACGGGCCCCCTTCGACGAGCGGCAGCGACTCGAGCAAGATGATACGCGCTGTCGGATGCCACCGCCCGAGTCGGCCCGTCGATACGCCATTCTGAATGACGGCCTCGGTCGGCACCATGTCGAGGACTCGCCGCCCGCACGAGGCGTCACCGAAGCGCGCACGCGCAAGCAGCGCAAGCTGTGCAACCGCTGCATCCTGCGCCCCAGACCCACCCACGATGGACGAGGCATACGGCGAGCGGGGATCCGAGAACTGTCGCCCCTCGATCTTCTTCACCGTGTTCGCGTACGTCGCGTTTCCCTTCGAGGCGAGGCGCGACATCGCGGCGAGCGACACGATCGTCCCGTCAAAGCTCGTTCCGCTGGCTGCGAGCTGTCTCGCGACGGCGGCCATCCCCGCGGGGTCACGAATCATCCCCAGCGCGCGAATCACGCTGAGCCGATGCCCGCACTCGCTCCCGTCGAGCGCCGCGACGAGCGCCGGCACGATCTTCGTGTCACGACGTCGCGCGAGTGCGTCCAGCGCGCGCAGCTGCACCACGTGGTCGGAATCCCTCAGCAGCTCTCGCAGCCGGTCGTCGGTCGACGGAAGCGAGTAGCGCCCCAGCATCAGCGCAGCGTTGCGCTTGAGCAGCGGATGGACCGAGCGGCTCGCCTCAATGACGTACGGAGCCGCCTCGTCACCAAGAAGCGAGATGCGTGCCGCGAAGCGCCCGTCGAAGGCGAACGGCCACCCGGCCACGAGGTCTTCGTACGTCAACCGCATCATCATCGTGTCATGCGGCGTCTTTCCCGCCGGCGGCTCCGGGATCCGAAGTGAGGACGCCGGCACCTTCATCTTCACGGCGCTGATGAGCCGGCCCAGCGAAGCCTCGCCGCGAGCCATCTCGCACGCGATCCGCGCC
>CAYXVY010000102.1:0-35055 GCA_964468745.1 uncultured Planctomycetales bacterium
GCTGATCGCCCTCGCGGCGGGACTCCGACCGACGGCCGCCTTCCTTGCAATCCCATTCCTCATCCGTGCGTGGCGGTCGCCGCGACGCCGGTGGGACCTCCCCGCGCTCGTCGCACCCTTGGCGGTGCTGGCCGCGCTCACGATGGCGTACAACGCGCGGACGTTCGGCACACCGCTGCGCAGCGGCTACCACTTCTGGTCGTCGGTGCCGTACGACTATCCGTGGCTGACGTTCTCTTTCAGTTCGATCGCGCCCAATGCGCGGCGCTGCCTCTGGGGCGGACACGCGGTTGTCGCCGCGGCGGCGGTCGGATTGATCACGATGGCGCGACTGCGATTCCGCGGTGTCCCCGCAGAGGACGCTCGCGATACCGCCCTTCGCGCGCTCGGCCGGTTCGCGGCCTGGACGTGCCCGCCGATCGTGGTGTTCCACCTGTTCTATCGATTCCCGGATGCGCGGTTCATGCTGCCGGTGACGTCGATCCTGTCGGTGACGGCCGCCGCGCTTGCCGCACGCTGGGTCATGGGCCGCAGGAGCGTGATCGCGCTTGCGCTGCTATCGACCGCCCTGATCGTCGTCGCCGGACTTCGAGCGATGAAGATCACAAGGCCGGATCTCCGCGGGCGGGCCGACGTGCTCGCGCGCGCGACGCCTCGCGATGCGCTCATCATCACGGGGCTGGACCCTGTGTATCTCGAGCCGCTGCTGCTTCGCGGCACGGATCGCAGCGTCATGCCCATCTCGCGCGACGCGGAGTACGCGAGCAAGTTGATCACGCGTTCGCGCGTCGCCGAACCGAATCCCGCTCCGCGAGACTGGCTGGACCATCGATGCACGGGGTTGATCGGCGGCGGCGCCATCGAAGCGGTCCGGTACGTCGCGCTCGAGGACGAAGCGCGGGTTCGCTCGATGATCGCCTCCGGCAGGCCCGTTTTCGTCGATCGCATGTTCGTGCTTCCGGGGATGCGCGAGAGGCTCGACGCGTTCGTGGCGCGATTCGAGACCGAGACGTGCGGCACGGAGCTGCTGCGGCTGCGCTGATTCCCGAATCGGCATGCGGCTACGGCGACCGGTCCGTCTACTAGGTAGATGAGCACCAAGCGCATCGTCCTGCTCCTCGGGGCGCTGATGACCGGGCTTGGCGGCGCGGCGTGGGGCGCAGAGCAATGGCTCGGGCACGTCCTGTACGAGCGTTCGTGGGAAGGATTTGTTGCCCGGCAGGAACGGCTGACGGCGAAGTATGCGGCGGACACCGGCGAACGCGAGTCGCTCGTGCGTCCGGCGCTTGATGGCAATGCGTGGGATGACTACGCCCTGATGCTCTATGAGCATCACTGGCGGGACAACGGGGCAGCAAAACGGCAATCAAAGCACAACCTGGAGTGCCTGCGGCGTGGCAGCCGCCGGCGTCAGGCCCACGCCACAGGTGACGTACCTCGCGTTGGCACGTGGCCTGCGAAATCGATCGCCGAACACGCCGTCGGCATCGGCGACTTCAGCGTCGCGATCGATCACGTGGCCATACTGCTGCAGGCGACTCTCGATGAAACCCACGCGCAGACCGGCCACGAAGGTCCGCTGAACGAGCTGCTCGATGTCACCCACTTCATCCAGGAGACGCTGCTCGCCCAACCTTTGGAGTCGTCGCATCTCGCGAGAATCCAGACACTGCTGAGCGATGGGGAGCGCCAGTTCCCGAGCGTCGCGGATTCTATGGAACGGATGGGTCATCGACTGGGCGAACAGTACAGGGAGCGCTTGCGTAGAAATCCGCTGAGCGAGAATGAGTCCGCGATCGCAGAGTTCAGCGCGCTCTGGGCCAACGCCGTCGAGGCGCTGCGCGACGGCGAGAATATGAAGTGGTCGCGCGCGGAGAAGCTGTTGCGGACGTATCGCGCCGAGGCACTATCCTCCAAGAATCGCTATGTGATACATGCGGGCCATTGGGTTTGGTGGTGGTCGCAAGACTGGCGCAATGCGTTGGCGCACTGGAGACTCGTCCGCGCCGCCGCACTGGTGCGAAGCGGGGTCGGGCCGGAGTCCGCCGACTGGCCCAGCGATCCCTTCACGCTTCGTCCGATCAAGCACGCTCGCAACGACTCGTACACCATCGTCGCCTGCGCCGAAGAAGAGGAAATCGGCTGGCAGGGAAAGACCGACTGCTGCGACGAACTGCGGCTCCGAATTCCCCGCTGACTTCGCATTCGCCGAGTCCTCCGCTATCATGGCGCGCTATGAAACGTATCGCGATCGCCGCCCTCGCCGCCCTTGCCGCGTGCGGCGGGACCCCCAAGCCCACGGAGGCGCAGAAGCGCACGCTGTGGACGGCGCCCGTCGCCGGACTCGTCCGCGCCGACACCACGAACCTCCTGTGCTGGCGCGATGAGACGTTGCATGCGCTCAGCGCCGCGCGAGGCACCCCGTCCTGGTCCGTACCGCTCGGCGCTTCGAGACCCGAGGGCACGACCGGGGACGCCGTCTTCAGTCGGATCGGCGAAAACAAGACGACAGTCGTGGCCTTCAGCGCCTCAAGCGGATCGGAACTCTGGCGTTTCAACGCAAAGGACGCCGTCGCCGTGCACGTCGCGGGCGGGCAGCTCTTCCTGAGCGAGCGAGTCGGCGTTCACTTCAAGCTGCACCTCGTCGATGTCACAACTGGATCGTCGACCTGGTTCTCGGAGGCGCACGCGATCGCCTTGCAACTCACGATGGACGAACAGCGCGTCTACGTCGCCGACCACGAGGGCAACGTCGCGGCGCACGCTCTTGACTCGGGCCGTCCGGTCTGGGTCGCCAAGCTCGGCAAGCAGTCCTTTGACCCGATCATCTCGGTCGCCGGCCGCGTGCTGGTGAATGCCGACGCGCCCTCGCGCAAGCTGATCGCGTACGACGCCGAAACGGGCCAGGAGGCGTGGCGCTGGACGCGCGGCTCGGGAATCGTGCCCGTCTGGCAGCGCTCGGGAGACCAGGTCTACTACAAGGTGGGGCCGACGGTGATGGCCATCAACGCGAAAACAGGTGAGCTCCTGTGGGATTCGCCGTGTCAGGAGCAGCCGATTGCGACCGACACGACCCTCTACACCGGCACGATCGACGGCCTGCGCGCGATCGACGCGAAGAGCGGCCTCGTGCGATGGGAGCAGACGGGCATGCGGCGTGCGGTGTACGCGGACGGCGAGATCGTCGCCGGCGCGAACGACCGCATCGTCGCCATGCTCGACGCAGCAACGGGGCGCGAGCTGTGGCGCTTCGAGGCGCCGAGCGAGATCCGCGCGGCGCGCCGGGCAGGGCCCCTCCTCTTCGTGGAGGCGTACGACCAGCCCGAGGGAAAGGTCGGCGGAGCTCCGCGCCCGCCCGTGCGCCACGCGGTGCACGTCGTCCGGATCAGCGAATAGATGGCCGACCTGCTCTCCTACCTTCGGCACAGCTCCCGCGACCCCGACGCCACGACGCTCGACGAGTACTTCGACAAGGCCGGGCACGAGGCGTGGAGCCGCCTACGTCAGCTCGCACGGAGCAACCCTGGGCCGATCGACGACACGATGCTGGAGTTCGCGACGAGGCGTATCGCGGACTGCCCCGGGGCCTACTTCGCCCTGCTCCTCGACATCGCGTTCAAGGACGACTCGCGCGCGGCGAGGATGGTCGAGCTCTTTCGCAACACGATTGCGCGTCACCCCGGGGAGGCGCTCGGCGCCGCCGGCTACAACCTCCACGAGTACAACCGGCTGCACGACCCGTCGTGGATCGCCCTCGCGCGGGAGCACTTCGACGCGAATCCCGAGGGTGCGTGGGGGATTTTCGAGTCGGCCGCGATGTATCAGCAGAAGTGCATCGTCGAGGCCGACATCGACTGGTTCGAGACCAAGCGCGCGACCCAGCCGCGCGATTACTACGTCTCGATGCTGAGTCTCGGCACGAAGCACCTGGATCGCGTTCTGCGGGCGTTCGACGAGCATCCCGCGCAGGCGGTCGAAGCGGCCGCGTTCGCCGCGCGCGACGAGGCGCCGTTGCATACTCCCGGGCTGACCGCCGCGGTGCTGAAACATTTCGATGCCAATCGCGAGAAGGCATGGGAGTTCTTCGAAGGCGCGTGCCGGGCCAGCTGGGCAATCTTCGATGAGACCCTGCTCGACGCCCTGGACGCCCGGGCCACGGTCGATGCCGGCAGCAGTTTCTCGATCCTGCGCGTTCTCCTCGACAAGCACCCGGATCGCAGCGTGCGGCTTCTCGACCGCTATGTCGCCCTGCTGCGCCGTCATCCGAAGGAGGGGGTCGAGCGCTCGAAATACACGTTCCAGCGCGACGACGTGCGGCTTCTGCGGCCGGACCTCGTCCAGGCGGTCTGTGCCGGCTTCGCGGCGGCGCCGTATGCCGCCTACGAGCTGCTCTGGCAGTGCATCGAGGGCCGGCCCGAGCTCATCGGCACGCCGGAAGTCGAGGCGGCCGTCGCGAACATCCCGCACGCCACGAATCGCGCGTTCGGTTTCTTCCGGGAGCTCCTGAAGCTCCGGCCTGAGTTCACGCGCGAGTGCACGCTGGCGCTCTTCGAATGCCTCGCGCAGGAGCCGGTGCACCGCGCCTTCATGCGCGAGGAGGAGATGTCGTCGCTTTTCGCGATCTCGGAGGCGGCTCACATCAAGACGGGCCTCGAGAACGCACTGCGCGAACCGGCCCGGGTCGGCTCGCGCCGCGCCCGCGCGCTCATGGCGATCATGTTCCGGCAGAAACTGCGCGCCCGGCGCCACGTCCTCCTCGAGGCGCTGCGCTATGCGGCCGGCATCGTGCTCTGGCACAAGTCGCCGGAGGGAGAATCGGAGAAATACTCGCCGGTCTGGGACTTCCTCATGTTCATCATCGACCATTCGGCCGACGAGAGCATCTCGACTGCGGCCGCCGAGCGCTTCCTTGAGGGCGCCTTCCAGCTCAACTATCTCTGCCGCACGGGCGCCGAGCACGATGAGTTCCTCCGCAAGCTCGACACGGCCTTTCCTCCGCCGCAACCGTTCCCTCCCGAGTCCGCCTTTCTCTCGGCGGACGCCGAGCTCGCCACGCTCTACAGCCTCGTGAGCGCGCTGGGAAGCCGCTTCGGCGCGGAGGCGCGGATCTCGGCGCTGGAGGATTTCGCGAATCGCCGCGCGGCGGCGGAGAGCGAGCGGCGCGTGCTTTCGACCAAGTCGGGCGCGAGGATCGAGGAACGGCTGCGCTCCCTCGACCGGCAGATCGCCTGCTGGAAGAATCCGGAGTATGCGCGCGCCTTTGCCGACGCGGACGCTGAGCGGCGGCTGCCGGAGGACGCCCGCGCGCTCCTCAAGCGCGAGAGGAAGGACCTGTCAAAGCGGGTGCGCGACGCGCTGCGCGCCGAGGCGATCCGCATCGCCGTCACAGCGGTTGAGCGATGCAAAATGGACCTCTATCGCCACCGCCTGCACGACCTGCTGGGTCGCGATATCGAGATCGAGAGCGTCGAGCCGAAGATCCTGCCGTCGTTCCTCTGGTTGCAGGCCGTCCGCGGCATGGCGAACAACGCAAAGTACCTCAAGCGCCTCATCGAGGATCGCATCGCACATCGCGCGCACGACTGGATGCGCGCGGAGCCGGACGCCCTGGCGTGGGCCTGGCGCGTGACGGCGGCGAATCCCGAGGTACGCCTGGATCGCTGGCGCGCCCCGTATTCGAGGGAGTTCCAGTACCATCCCAAGGACGCGCTCGCCGAGCGGAAGCGGCGCATCAAGGCCGATCTCGCGCAGGCGCGGGCGCTCCTCGAGAAGGCGGGCGCGGCGCCGGCAAACGAGACGTACGACGAGCTCCACAAGAGGCTCGATGAGCTTCGGCTTCCGCCCGAGCCGCCGGAGGAGGGGCAGCCGCCTCGTCCCGCACCGGACCCCTCACTGCTCAGCGAAATTGCGATGAATCTAGAGCGCGTACGGCTCGTCGAGCAGACCCCCGAATCGGACTTCGAGGGGAAGATCGCGCTCACGGTCGAAAGCGATCCGTTCGAGATCCTCTTCATGGGCGAGTACGGATTCGCGTCGTGCCTCTCGCTGCGCGGGTCGAACGCATGGAGCGCGGTTTCGAACGCGATCGACATCGACAAAACAATCGTGTGGGCGCGAGAGCCCGGGGGAAACGTCGTCGGCCGTCGGCTGCTCGCGCTCATGCCTGAGGGGATGGTGCGGTTCCGGACGTACTCCAACCGCCACGGTCTCGCGCTCGACCTGTTCTTCGACGAATTCGTAGCGGACTATGCGAAGCATTGCGGCACGAAGGTCGCCCACGGCGGGCACCCCACGGCGCTGCTGAGCGACAGGTGGTACGACGACGGGGCGATTTAGCGATCCCCCATCACGAAAGGAAGGGACTTCGGACGGACCCGGGGCCGAGAGCGGCGGTTCTGATACTGTTTCGCCCATCCGGCGAAGTTTGGAATTCCTTACGACTGGCGCCGGAATGACAGGAACCATGACGACGCTCCACGCACGCAGCCTCGGCAACTCACGGAAGCCGAATCCCAGCGGCCCGCGCCGGACCCGCACCCATGAGCGGATACATATGGGGAAATCATGCACTTTCGTATTGCAAATGCCCGGCGCCAACCTACGATAGTGGTCGATACGAACCGGAAGAGTGCAGGGAGATTTATGACAACTTTGCGCCGCTGCCACTTGTGCGTCTCGCTTCTCGCCGTGCTCGTGCTGGCCGGAGCGTTGCAGTCCCCGATGGGCCGTGCGCCCAGGGCCGAGGTCCGGCCCGCGTGGGCCGAACCGACCCCCGCCGACATCGGGGCGGTTTCCCTCGGAGCCTCCACTCTCGTTTCTGCGCTCGACTGGGGCACATCAGCGGTTGAACGGATCGGCCAGCCCGACCGTGAACCGATCAGGGACAGCCGGTCGAGCGAGCTCGTCGGCGTCGATAGCGCAACCCTCATCGCCCTCCATGGCCCGGAGCCGCTTAACCGGCACCATCCGAACGTCGCTGAGGCGATCGAAATCCAGGAGCGTCATGGGGAGATCCTCGCGCACCCGGCGGTGATGGGCACCGCGATCGGTCTGAACGCCAGAGGCGAGATCGCGCTCGTGGTCTACACGAGAACCGAGGCGACAGACCTTCCGGATGTCGTCGACGGGCTTCCGGTGGTCGTCCAGCAATCCGACGAGTTCGTGGCCCGGCAGGACGCAGTCGGGAAGCGGGACGACGTGAAACCGCGCACCCATACCGGCGGCATCGATGGCTCGGCGAGGTTCGCGCGTCCCGTGCCGATCGGCGTTTCAACAGGACACCCGGCCATCACGGCGGGGACCATCGGCTGCCGCGTCTTCAAGACCGCCGGTGGAAGCGTGTACGCCCTCAGCAACAACCACGTTTACGCCAACGAGAATGCTGCGTCGATCGGCGACTCCGTGATCCAGCCCGGCACGTACGATGGCGGCAGCACGTCGACTGATGTAATCGGCAGCCTTTCCGCCTTCAAGACCATCATTTTCGGCGGCAGCCCCCAGAATCCCCCGAACAAGATCGACGCGGCCATCGCCCTGAGCGATTCGGGGTCGCTCGGCACGGATACGCCCACGGGCGCCTACGGGACGCCGGATTCACTCCCCGTACTCCCGGCACTCAGCATGGCCGTGACGAAGACCGGGAGGACGACAGGGGAGACCTTCGGCACAATCACAGGGATCAACGCGAAGGCCTCCGTGCAGTACAGTTCGGGCCTCGGGCGGTTCCAGGATCAGATCATCATCTCGCCCGGCAGCTTCAGCGCCGGAGGCGATTCCGGATCGCTGATCGTCACCGACAACGCCACTCGCAGCCCGGTCGGTCTGCTCTTCGCCGGCAGTACCTCGATCACGATCGGCAACAGGATCGGCAACGTCCTGACGGAGTTCGGGATCACGGTGGACGAAGGTCCCAACCATTCCCCCTACGCCGCCGTTAGCGCGCCGGCCGATGGGTCCACGCATACATTGGGCGCTTCGGTCACGTTCACAGGGACCGCGACGGATTCCGAGGACGGGAGTCTTACGAGCGGCCTCACCTGGTCGTCCGACGTGAGCGGGGTGATCGGCACGACCGGCAGCGTCACCACCTCCACCCTCCCCGCCGGCGCGCACAAGATCTCCGCCTCCGCCACGGATTCCGCCGGAAAAACCTGGAGCCGGTCGATTTCGATCACCGTCAGCGGGTCGGTGCCGGGCGGGACCGTCACGGTGACCACCCCCAGCGGCACCACCGGCTATTCGCTCTCGGGAGGAAAGTCGAACTCCAAGAATCTCAATATCACGGTCACCCTGAAGGATGGTGCGAATAATCCGGTGGCCGGCGCGAGCGTGTCGATCAGCCTGACCAACAGCGTGGGTGGGTCATACACGGCAAGCGCAACGACGGGCAGCGGCGGGACCGTGACGTTCACCCTGAACAACGCCCCCTCGGCAACCTACTCCACGACGGTGACATCGATTACCGCGTCAGGCCTGACGTGGGACGGAGTCACGCCCGCGAATAGTTTCACGAAACCGTAGCCGGGCGATCATCCGGTAACAGGGCACTCTTCCGCTGCGGCCTGCGAGGGCCGGGGCGTTTTTCCATTCGGAAATCGCAGTCCACCACGCGCCGGCTTCACGAACCCGCGCGCGTAGCCGCGAAACGCCGCGTACCCCGGGAGTAGGCGCGCCTGTGCTGCATGGCGCCGCAGGAGCGCTGGCGCATGGCCGACGCCTGATCCATCAAGTCCGTCTTCGCCGGCGGCGTGAGATCCTCCTTGAGCGGACCGATCACGTCGGTCTTGTCGTCCGTGATCGCGAGCCGGAAGACCTGCGCTGACGACTTCGCTCGCAGCTCCAGCCGGTCCCCCTTCTCACGGACAATCCCGCGCACCTTCACGCCGATCGACTTCACGTTGCCGTGGCGCCCTCGCGGCAAAGTTTCGAATTCCGACGACTGGAGGCGAGCGATTCCGAATCGACTGCAGGTTAGGGGTAGTCGCCCCCCATTCCCTGATTGTCCCTAACTGATCAGCAGCAACCGCGGCGGCTGGCCGGGTTGTGTGGCGGGTGCGCGGTGGATGAACGGGGGGACGGGACTTCCGGGATAATCCACGGCGACGCGCCACAGGTTACCCAGGCCGAAGGAAAAAGGCCGCGCCCCCGGGACGGGAACATAGTGAAGGTCAAAGCAGGATTCACTCAGGTATTCGAGGAAGTCGTCATTATCTTCCCGCCCGAAAAGCTTCAGGAGTTCGGCGCGGGTTTCGGGAATGTTCACGCGCTGTTGCGCCTCGTCGTTGCGCAGCCCCTCGCTCGCGGGTCCGTGGTAGGTGCAAAGGTAGGTATCCGTCGCACCGGTCGCCCTGTCGACGTGGAAAGAATAGACGTCGGTGGGCACGACCCTGGTTGCCTCGTCGCGGGGGTAGCCCTGAACGCAGTCAAGGACGGGGGAAAGGCCGAGATCCCGGAGGAACCGTTGGTCTTCGAGGAGAAGGTCGAGGGCGACTCTGCCCGCCGCGCTCACGGGGAGGGAATTGAGCCGCGCGTCGTCGAGGGTCGTGACCCCCTCGCAGACACCGAGCAGATCCACAACTTTGCTGAAATCGCCGGGCAGCGTGCGCTCCCAGCAGAGGGCGTTGACGTCTCCTTCGAGAGGGATCGTGACCAGCTCATGGAAACTGTCGACCACCCTGATTCGCTTGTAACCCGGGGGCGGGGTGAAAGGAGTCATGGGTGAAAGGAGTCATGGGCGAGGCAATCAGGGAAAGGTCAACGGCTGCGGAGCCACGCAAGCACCGCCGTGGCGTTCTGGTCCGGCGGAAAGACGGGATAGAAGACCTTCTTGATCACGCCGTCCTCAGCGTACCACGCCAGCCGTTTCAGCAGGGTCTGGCCCGCGACCTGGAAGACCGGCAGCTCGAGGGCCGAGGTCAGCCGTAGCATGCCGTCACTGAGGATCGAGAATGGCAGAGAGAGGCGGGTCGCCATCTCGCGCTGATACTCCGTGTCCTGCGTGCTGAGCCCGTAGACCCCCAAGTCGAGCTGCCGGAGCTCCGCGAAGTGATCCCTGAAGCCGCAGGTCTGAGGTGTGCATCCGCGCGCGCCCGGAATTGCGTCCCAGTCGTCGACCAAGGGCTTCTGCCCGGGCTTGCCGGTGCGCGGATACACAAAGACGACACAGCCGCCATCGACCCGCGCCAGATCGACATTCTTTCCGTCCGTGCTCGCGAGCAAGATGCTCGGCAGCGCGCGCCCCGGGAGGTGTGCACACGCGCCGTCGTCCACGGGCGCGGGGAGCCCTTCCGGGATGTGGTGGACGTCGTGCATCATGATGACCCTCGCGGCCCCTTCATCGAAAGGATAAGCCATTTGAACGGGCGTGGGAAGACAAGCGGGAGGGCGAAGCGGCGTGGATTTCATCCTCGGGTCTCCCCGGCTGGACACGGTGTGGAGTTCGACGCCGGTGGAATCGGCAGTCGCGGAGGCCCCGAGCCGATGGCGGCGGTTATGTTGCCGTTACGCGCGCCCGGCGAAGTTTAGTATCTGACGACTGGGAGGCGCCCGCCCCAGGTAGCGAACGAACTTCAGGAGGTCCTGTTGATGCCCGGCCGATGCGCCGGAGAATTCGTCGGAACCGTATGCCTCGAAGCAAGACGCTCCGACGATTTCGCGGGACCCGTATGCTGCGAAGCACGGGGTGCCTGCGATTTCGTCGGACCCGTATGCTTCGAAGCACAAAGCGCCGACGATTTCGGCGGAGGTGTATGCTTCGAAGCACGGGACGCCGACGGTTTCGTCGGAACCGTATGCTTCGGAGCACAGGGCGTCGACGATTTCATCGGAGGTGTGCGCTTCGAAGCACGGAAGCTCCGCGATTTCGTCGGAACCGTGTGCTTCGGAGCATGCAGCCCCGACGATTTCATCGGAGGCGTGTGCTTCGGAGCACGGGACGCCGACGGTTTCCTCGGAGGTCTGTGCTTCGGAGCACGGGGTCTCGGCGGATTCGTCGGAGGTCCGTGCTTTGAAGCACAGGGTGTCGGCGATTTCGTCGGACGGTTTTGCGTCGAGGCGCGCATCGCGGCCGAGCTTGTCGGCCGAGGCTGCGCGCGCCGGCGCGGCGTTGACGGTGTCGTCCGTTCAGGAGTGGGTGAGGTCCCGCACGTCCGAGGAACTCATCCGCGCCGCGCCGTTCGCGCGACCGCTGGCCTTCTCCTCTTGTTTCTTGTTTTGTTCCATACCCAATACCTCGGGAACAATGGGCGGAACCGGACACTGAGAATGAAGGCGGTCGTACGAAAATCGAGTACGACGACAACGACCCGCTCAAGGGCAACGGCAACCAGACGAAGCGGACTCAGGGCGCCGTCGTCGAGAGTTACAGCTACGACCATGCGAATCGGCTGGCGTCGTACGTCAAAGCTGGCGCAACTACAACGTACGCGTACACGCCAACAGGCCACCGTCTCAGTAAGGCCACGGGCGTGACGTCCACGTCACCCGGCAAGGGCTCCCGCAGGGGTAGAGACCGCATTCGGACGGACCGCAAGCCGATAGGGACGTAATGTGACTTTTGCGACCGCCCGGCGTAGTTTGGAATTCCGACGACTGGGCCATCGCGCGAACATTGAGGGGACGGGTTGGACGCGCACGGGCGAGGGACACCAGCCGGGCAGCGGCGGGGGCGGCTACTCGACGTACTGGACGCAGATCTCCGCGAACTAGCATTCGGCGAGCCGCTGTCCGCTTACTGCTGTCGAATCCGCTCGTCGATGCGCCTGCACCGCCATGACGGCAGCCCCCCACGAACTTAAACGGCACCGAAGCGCCCGCAGCTCGCCTCCTCGATCGGCATCGCGGCCCGCTGCCCCCTGCCTTCGCACGCCCGTTCGAACGTCTTATGCCCGACGTAAATCGTGTCGCCGGCAAGTGCGACACGTTCCACTCAGTCCTATACTAGCTGCGCACTGGGATGCGTGACTCGATGACGATCGCGATCGACCGCGTGCGCGAAGGGCTGCAGCGGGTACCGACCTGGCTCGCCGTCTCGTGCCTGCTGGCGCTGTTCGGCATCTTCGCGGGCGCCGCCGCGATCCGCGACTCCGTCGCGTACGATGAAACGGCGCACCTCGCGGCCGGCTATGCCGCACTCGACAGGGCAGACTACCGGCTGGCGACGGACCATCCTCCCCTCGCTCGCATGTGGGCCGCCTTGCCCGCGTGGATCGGCGGCGTCGACGATCCCGGCTACGGGCTCGACGCCTGGAAGAACGCGCAGACGTGGGAGTACGGATACGCCCTCCTGAACGGCCCTCCTTCGGACCCGGTGCGCCGCGATCCCGACGCGCTGCTTCGGCCGGCGCGGTTCATGATGATCGCGATGGGCATGGCGCTCGGACTGATCGTCTTCGCGTGGGCGCGCGACCTGTGGGGACGGGGCGGCGCCCTGGTCGCCCTTTTCCTCTACTCCCTCTCGCCGACCATGCTTGCGCACGGGCATCTCGTCACCACCGACCTGCCCGCGGCGTTCGGATACACGCTCACGTTGTGGTGCTTCTGGCGATTCTGCCGGCAAGGCGCGCCGCCATGGGCGGCGGCGACAGGCGTTGCGCTGGGGATCGCGCTGAACATGAAGCTGACCACCGTGTGGCTTCTTCCCACGCTCGCGCTCCTTGGCGTGGCCTGGGTCGCGGCATCTCCGGATTCCGCGGAGCGAAAGCGGCGCGCGATCCGCGTCGCCTGCGCGCTCGCCGGGATTTTCGTGATCGCCTACGCGTGCATCTGGGCCGGATATCGATTCCGTTACTCCGTCACGCCCGATGGCTCGTACGTCCCGGAATGGGTGACGTGGCGACGGGATACGCCGGGTCGCTCCTATCATGTGCTCAGGTTTGTACGCGATCACCACCTGGTTCCGGAATCGCTCGCTTTCGGCTTGGCTTATGCCGGGGAGTCGATGCGTCACATGACGTACCTCAACGGGGAGTACTTCCCCGGCGGAAGCTGGTTCTATTTCCCCGAGGCGGTGCTCCTGAAAACCACGCCCGCCCTCCTCGTTCTTGCCGGGTGGGTCATCGTCGAGGGTGCGCGACGGACGCGCGGCCGGTCTCTCACGCTCGGGTTCATTGCGATCCCCGCCGTCCTCTATTGCGCGGCCGCGGCGACGTCCGGATTGAATATCGGCCACCGGCACATCCTGCCGCTCTATCCCCTCATCTTCGTGGCCGTTGGCGCGTTGCCGCGCGTAGTCGCCGCGCGGCCTCGCCTCGAGCTGGCGCTCGCCGCCCTCCTGCTCGCGCACGCGTCGTCGTCGCTCGCCGCCTGCCCGCGCTACCTCTCGTACTTCAACTTCATCGCCGGCGGCTCGTCGAACGCATGGCGGTACCTCGTGGACTCCAACCTCGACTGGGGGCAGGACCTCCGTCGCCTTCGCGAGAAGATGACGGAGCACGGCATCGACGAGATTCATCTGTTCTACTTCGGGACCGGGGACCCCGCCGCCTACGGCATCAAGTACCGCAAGTGCATCCTCGCACACGACATGCGCCCGGACCAGCCGAGCCACGTCCCCGGCCCGGGTGACGTCTTCGCGATCAGCGTCCAGCTGCGGCAGACGATGAGGGGCCGCGGCGCCGACGAGATTCGCACGCTCCTGAAGCCCTTCGACCAGGCGGGCGACTCGATCTTCCTCTACAAGGTCCCGCGCTGATTTCCACGCAGGGCGATGGCAGTTCCAGTCGTCGGGGGGTAAGCCATTTGAACGGGCGTGGGAAGGCAGGGCAGCGGGCGGGGCGGCGGGAGATGCGCGCCGGAATCGCTGCAAATCCGATCCGTTAAGGAAGTGATCGGGCAGCGAAAGGGATTTCCGAAGGACCCGGGGCCGATAGCGGACGTTATGTCACTTTTGCGCCCGCCCGACGTAGTTTAGAATTCCGACGACTGGAGTGAGCAGGAGGAAGGCAAGCGGTACGGCCAGCCGCCACGCGCGCGTCGTATCCACTACTTCGTTCCGCCAAGCTTTCGCCGCAATGCGTCCGCGCTCCGCTCCAGCGCCGTCCGCGTCGGCCCCGGGGGCGCCAGCCCAAGCGCCCGTTCGTAGTCCGCCATGGCCGCGCCGAGCTCGCCGCGCGATTCGAGCAGCGACGCGCGCGCGACGTACGCGGGGAAGTACGACGGGTTCAATTTCAACGCGGTCGAGAGATCCTCCAGCGCGCCGGGGGCATCCTTCATCTCGATCCTGATCAAGCCCCGATTCGCGCGGGCGGCCGCCGACAACGGATCGACTCGCACGGCCTCCTCGAAGTCGCTTAGAGCCGACGCCGGATCGCCGGACGCCTTGTAAGCCACCCCCCGGTTCGTCAGCGTCTCCGCCGTGCGCTTTCCGATCGTCAGCGCGTGCGTGTAGTCGGCGATGGCCCCCGCCCGATCCCCGAGCGCGAAGCGCGCCAGTCCGCGCCCGACGAATGCGGACGGCTGCAGATCCGTCAGGGCAATGCTCCGATCGAAGTCCGCGATGGCGCGGCGCACGGCCGCCTCGTACGATTCGCGCGGCGCCATCCCCTGCACCGGCTTGTCCCGCTGCTTGTAGTGCTCGCTGCCGCGCCAGCGCAACGCAATGAAGTTGCGTGGCTGCACCTCGATGACGCGTGTGAGCAGCGTCAGCGAGTCACGCCAGACCTCGGCCTGCCGCATGCTCAAGAACGAAAGCGTGACCACGACCACGCATGCGGCGGCGATCGTGAACCTGACTCCGGCGCGCCGCGAGATCTGCAGCGCCCCCCACGCGAGAACGGGAGACCAGGCAATGCAGGCCAGATACGAGTACCGGTCGGCAACGAGCTGCTGGCCGCTCTGCGCGAGCCCCAGCACCGGCGAAACTACGATCACGTAACACGCCGCCGCACAGACCAGCGCCGGGACCTGGCGACGCTTCACGATCAGGCCGGCCGTGACCACGATCACCGCAACAACAGCGAGCGCGAAGATACCCGCAAGATGAAGACGTTCCTCGATCAGATAGAAGGCGCAAAGGTTCGTCGGTGCGAGTGTCTTGACTACATAGAAGCAAAGCCCGTACGCGGCCTGCAGCAGCCTCTCGAACATCGAGTGATCCGCGAACGTCAGCGTGGCGCCGGCCGTGCGCTGAGCCGTGATGGCGAGCCCAGCCGCCACCGCGCTCAATAGGGCGTACGGAATCTTCTCCACCAGGCAACGCTTCCAACCCCCGTCCTTCGTCCGCTGCAACGGCCAGACGTCCAGCACCAGCAGCACGACCGGCAGCGTCATGCCCCAAGCCTTGGACAGCAACGACAACGCGAGGCACGCGATCGACGCGACGTAAAGGCGCGTTCGGAGTTGCCCCTCGCCGCTCTGCATGCGGACGTACGCGAGCACGCACAGCAGCAGAAACAGCCCCGAGAGAACGTCGCGCCGCTCGGTGATCCACGCGGCGGACTCCGTACGCAGCGGATGCGCGCCCCACACCAGCGCCCCGAACACCGCGGCGAGGCTGGCGGGAAGGCCTGAGTCCCGCAGCAGCACCAGGATGAGGAGATAGAGCACGACCGCGCTGGCCCCGTGGAGCACGAGGTTCGTCAGGTGATACCCAAGCGGGTTCATCCCCCAAAGGCCATGGTCCAGTGCGAGCGTGATCCAGGCCAGCGGCTGAAAGTGTCCCGCCTCGAAGGTCGTGAACATCCAGGATACGTGCGTTCCCGAAAGTCCCCGCCAATTCGGGACCTCGACGAGAAACCGAATGTCGTCGACCGCCGCCCAATCGCCGCTCAGGGCGGGCTGGAAACTCCCGAATGCGACAACGAACACGAGCGCGGGCAAGCCGAACCGCACATACGGGGACTTCAAGGCAGCCGATCATACACTCCGATCACGTCGACAATTCAAGAACCATCTGCTACAGCCCGCGCGATGCAGGATGCCGTAATCGTCGCGGCGCGGCGCACGCCGATCGGGAAATTCCTCGGATCGTTCGCAGCCATCAGCGCCGCCGAGCTCGGCGGGGTTGCGGTCCGCGCAGCCGCCGCCTCCGTCGCCCTCAAGCCGGAGGCGGTGGACGCAGTCATCTTCGGGTGCGCCCGGCAGGCGGGGAACGGCCTGAACATCGCGCGGCAGAACGTCCGTCGCGCAGGGCTGCCCGACGCCGTACCAGCGTTCACGGTCAACGAGGCGTGCACCTCCGGCCTCAATTGGGACTTGGCCGAGCGGCAGCTTGACGACTTCCTTCCGTCCCGGAAGTTCGCACGCTCCGACCTGCTGCGCCGCCACGTCGTCGATGCCTCCGGCTGGCTCAAGGACACGCGGATCTACCGATTGGGCAAGGGTTCGGACAGTCACCTTCTCGCGCTCCGGAGCAGCGGAGAGGTAAGCATTTCGACGTCGTTCGCGGAGGGATCGCAGGCATTCGTGATGGCCGTGCTCAACCATGTGCGGGCGACCACCGATCATGAGCGGCTCCAGGCTGCCCGCCTCTGCATCGAGCTGATGGGCCAGTTCGACTTTCCTGACGGCGGCTCGCCCGCGACCATTGCCGTCGCCTACGAGCTTCAATCCCTCGAGCACGAGGGTGGGATCCGCAGCGTGCGATTCGACGGCTTCAGCTCACGGACGCCCGGCTTCGAGGTCGAATTCGACCGGAGCAGCCGCATCCACTCCGTACGGTTCTGGTACATGGATTCACGGAGAATCGCGATCGCGCCGACTACACCGTCGCTTCGGACGTACTACGCTGATGACACGAACGTGCGGCGATTGATCTTCGTGATGGCGGTCGCGCTGTCGGCGACGATGGCGTGCTGCCATTCCCCCTACATGCGGGACGCTGCACCCGGCGGCGCACCCGGACCCGGCGAGGCGCGCGTCCTCTTCTACCGGCCGTCGATCGTGGGCGGAGCAGTCCGGATCGATGTCTTCGAGGGCGAGCGACTGCTCGGCGTGTCCGAGTACGACAGCGTCTTCGAGTACCGCTTCCCCCCGGCCGGCGCCTCTTCGTGATGACCGGATCGATGGACACGGAGGCGGTGGAGGCGAACCTCGCGGGTGGAAAGACCTACTACGTGCGCATCACGCAGTCCGGGGGCGGCGGTTGCTCGCCTTCAGACACGTACGTCGATCCCGTGACGCAACACAGCAAATTCCTGGCAGACCTTGACGAAGAACTCGCGGAGTGCAAGTGGCGGGCGCTCGACGCCCAGCAGACCGCGATGAACGAGGGTCGTTGGCGCGAGCAGGCCGCCCACTGGAAGACCTGCTACGAAGGCCCGGGCAAGAAGGAGTGCACCCGGCTCAGCCCCGAGGATGGCCGCTGAAGGCCGAGGTTAAGCCATTTGAACGGGCGTGGGAAGGCAGGACAGCGGGCGACGCCGTCGGAGTTGCATTCCACGGGTGCTCGAGGCGTCACCCGCCGAGGGCTCCAACGGGGGTAGAGATCGCATTCGGACGGACTGCAAGCCGATAGCGGACGTCATGTAACTCTTACGCCCCGCGGGCGTAGTTTAGAATTCCGACGACTGGTAAGCCGGGCGCGCAGGAGGCCCGCGATCGAAGTGCGTAGTGACAGGGATCCCGTCGTCCCGCCGCGCCACGGAGGCGCGTACCCGCGGGAGTGCGGTTCCCTGCCGCGCCATGAAGGTGCGTGCCCACGGGAGTGCACCGTCCTGCCCCGCCACGGAGGTGCTCGCCCACGGGAGTACGCTGTCCTGCCCCGGCAGGGAGGCGCCTGCCCGCCGGAGTGCGGCTTCCTGCCGCGCCACGGAGGTACTTACCCACGGGTGTGCGGTTCCCTGCCGCGCCACGGAAGCGCTCTCCCACGGGAGTGCATCGTCCTGCCGCGCCATGGAGGTGCTTGCCCACGGGAGTGCACCGTCCTAGCGCTGCAGGGCGCCGGTTACCGGCGTTACGCGCTCGTCCAGGTTGTTCACGTTTCGCTTCATTCATCCTTTGGTAAGGTTTGGGCCGCACTCCCGAACCCAAGTGGAAGATCGTGCGCAGAAAGTTCGGAGATTCAGGGCGTGGTGCGGCTGTGGAGCGGCGCCGCGACGCGGCAGGTGCGCGAGCTACTTCAGGCTTGCCAACCGAAGCCCGCAAGCGACCTTCATCGACCGATGGACGGCGAAGGTGGGTCGGGGTTTTTCGCTTTGAAGAAGTCGATGATCTCGTCCTTCGCGTCGCTCGCGTTTCCGTCGGTGGCGGCGACGGACTTGCGCTGCAGATCCCTGAACTGCTTGCGGGTGCGGGTGATGAGGTGATCGACGTCCTTGTACTGGAGGCGGGGGTAAGCCATTTGAACGGGCGCGCGCTGGCAGGGGTGACAGGCTCGGCGGCGGGAGAGGAGCTGCGCGGGCGTATTCGATCCGCCCGTGCGAGGACTCAACTGAGGCAGAAACGGCATTCGGACGGACCGCAAGCCGATAGCTGGGGTTATGATGCATTTGCGCCCGGTCGGCGTAGTTTAGAATTCCGGCGACTGGGACCTCCTAATCTGCCGGAGAGGATAGCAGGCACGATACGTAGTTGCCACCTGGCGTGTCTTTCCGGCCGCCGCGGGGCCACGAGCATGTCGTAAACTCACCCCGTCCGATGAGCGAAGCGTGGAATGACCTCGACGACCGGCAATCGCTCGCCCCGCGCCTGATGATCGTCGGCATGGCGGCGTTCCCCGCCACGATCTTCTTCATCATCGGGCTGCCGGGGGTCGTCGAGGGGCGGATCGCCGGCGAAGGGGGCGTTGGCACCACGGAAGCATCGTGGACGGAGCTGTCGGTGGACGTGCGGGGGAACGACGCGCGGCGGCTCGGCCTGGGATGGTGGTCGCTCGCGGCGGTCTTCCTGCTGTGCAGCGCACCCCTCGTGATCCGGCGGCCGCCGGCGGCGCGGCTCGTCGTGCACGTGCTCGCGATCCTCGCCCTCTTCCTGTGCAGCATCTGCTTCTATCGCCCGTGGCGGATGCGCGAGGAATCGGACATCGTGGCCTACTGGTGCATGGCGTACCCGCTCGCGGGCGTGTTCCTGGTGCTGCGGCGCGCACGGAGCGTCGAGTTCGCGATCTGGACCTGCTTTCTGCTGACGCTCGCGATTGTCGGGCTTCTGGCGTGGGTCGATCGTCGCGAATGGGGGCTCGCGGCGCTTTTCGGCGGCGCCGCGGGATTCGCGCTCTGCGGGCACGTGATCCCGATGGTGCGGCGGTTGTAGAGGCGTCCCGCGCCGCTGATCCCGAACCCGGAACAACTCTCCTGTTCCGGGACTTGGCAGGGGGATCGGGGATTCGCGACGACCGCCGCCTCGCGCACGTCGTTCGCGTCCCGTCAGCGGATCTGTCTGAGGAACTTCCCGTCGCGCGTCAGCACCTGCAGCCGTCGATTCCAGCCGTCGGCCACGACGAGATTGCCGTCACGATCGAAGGCGAGGTCTTCGGGCGTCATGAACTCGCCGTCGCCACTCCCCTTCCTTCCGATGCGCCGCAGCGACTTCCCGTCGAGATCGAACACCTCGATCTTGTGGCCGCCCTTCTGGTCCGAGATGTAGAGCTGGCGATCCGGACCCACGATCGCGTAATCCGGCTCCTCCAGCACTCCGTGTCCGAATTCGAATTTCCGGGTTCCGTCCTTGCCGTAGCAGCCGACGTATCCGTCCTTGCTGAACGTCACATACACGCGGTCCTCGAAAACGCAGACCGCCTCGGGGTCGTGCGGCACCTTGATGGCCCGCAGATACTTCCCTTCCCGGTCGAAGACCAGCACGCGCCGATGGTCCTCATCGGTTGCGTAAATCTCGCCGTCCGCCATCGAGATGCCTTCCGGGTCCTCGAACTCGCCGTCGCCGTGGCCGCGCTTGCTGATGGAGCGGATGATGGTCGCTTTCCCATTCTCAACCTTGAACTCCGTGAGGTTGTGTACGTTGCTGATGGCGATGACGTGCATCGGCGCGACGACGACCATGCTGTCGCCGCTCGTCAAGCCCTCGCCCGACCAGAGCGTCTTTCCATCGCGATCGAGGATCCAAAAAATGCCATTCTCCTCGTCGGCAACGTAAACGTTTCCCTCGCTATCGATCGCCATCCCCTCGGGATCGTAGAAGCGCCCCGGCGGCGGCTGCCCCCAGGAGTCGACCCATCCGCGGATCACCTTGCGACCGCCGAACGGCCAGAGCCAGACGACGAGCGCGACAACGACTGCGGCCACGAAGGCCGCCCAGCGCACCTTCCTCGTCACGCCCCCGCCTCCGCGAACTGCAGCTTGTAGAGGCCCGCGTACGCGCCGTTCCTCGCGACGAGTTCCTCGTGAGTTCCGGTTTCCACGACGCGGCCGTTCTCCAGCACAACGATGCAGTCCGCCTCCCTGATGGTGGAGAGCCGGTGCGCGATCACGAGCGTGATCCTTCGCTTGCTCCCGCGCATGAGCGCCGCCAGCGCCTGCTGGACGAGCTTCTCGTTCTCGCTGTCGAGCGCGCTCGTGGCCTCGTCGAGGATCAGGATGTCGGGGTCCTTGAGCACGGCGCGCGCGATCGCCACGCGCTGCCGCTGGCCGCCGGAGAGCTTGGCGCCGCGCTCGCCGACAACGGTGTCGTAGCCGTTCGGGAGCGTCGCGATGAAGTCGTGGATGTTCGCCGCGCGGGCGGCCGCCTCGACCGCCTTCGCATCTACGTCCGGTCGGCTGTATCGGATGTTCTCGCCGATCGTCGCGTTGAACAGGAACGTGTCCTGCGCGACGACGGCGACGTGCCGGAGCAGACTCGAGCGCCGCAGCTTGCGGAGATCCTTGCCGCCGAGCGTGATCACGCCGCCCGTCGGATCGTAGAAGCGGCACAGCAGGTCGCACAACGTCGTCTTGCCGGCTCCGCTGCGACCAACCAGCGCAACCACCTCGCCCGGCGCGACGCGCAGGTCGACATCCCGCAGCACCGGTTCCGTGTCATACGCGAAGGAGACGCCCTTGAATTCAACCCCGTCGCCGGTACCCGCGAGATCCTCGCCCTCGTCGTGGTGCTCCTCGCGCGGGATCTCCAGGACCTCGAAGAGCCGGTCGCAGGCCACAGACCCCTCGAGGAGATGGTTGTACGACTTCGTCATCTCGCGCACGCTCGAGTTCATCATCGCCACGCCCAGCCCGAACGCGGCGAGGTCGCCGGCCGTCATCATGCCGCGCAGCAACAGAAATCCACCGCCGGCCAGCATGGCTGCGATCGACATCCCGACGAAGAGCTGCGCCATGTTTTCGCCGAGGGCGCGCTTCCAGATGGCGCGCATGATCCTCCGGAGGAACGCCTCGTTGTGATCCTGGAACTGGCGGACCTGCTCGCGCTCCATGTTGAAGGACTTCACGACCTTGATGCCACCGAGGGTCTCGACCATCGCGCTGGTCATGTCGCCGAGGCTTTCGAGGCTCTGCTTGCGCGCTTTGCGCATCGCCTTGCCGAGCTTGACGAGCGGGATGAGATAAATCGGGAAGAGGCAGATCGCGATCAACGCGAGCTTCCAGTTCGTGTAGAAGATCATGCCGATCGCGCAAAGGAACATGATCGGCTCGGTCAGCATGCTGTCGAAGAAGAAATTCGACGCGGGCTCGAGGGCGTTGATGTCGTTCGTGATGCGCGAGACGAGGTCGCCCGACTTGCGGTCGTGGTAGTTCCTCATCGGGAGGTGCGTCATGTGCTCGACGAGCCGGTTGCGGATGTCCGACGTGATGCGCTTGTTGACGTAGTTCGTCAGATAGTCGCGAAGGACGCCGAAGATGAACATCGCCACGGAGAGGCCGACGGCGATGAGGGCGATCACGCGCAGGCCGGACCAGTCCTGGGCCTTCGGCAGGTCGTCGATCACCGGCTTGACGAGATAGCCCTGGAGCGTCTTCGCGGCCGCGGCGATCACGATCACGAGGAGCGTGAGCGCGATGCGCCCGAAGTACGGGCGGGCGACCTGGAAGAACAGCCGGGCCAGGCGCGCGATGGAAGCGCGTTCAGTCACTTGAAGGACCATTGTAACAGAGATTTGGACGACGGCCGGGGAGAGTTCCTAACGCGGAGCCGGCCTGCGCCCTCTATTCTTTGTGTGATCCCGCACTTTCTGGTAAAGGGTGACGCTTTCCGGAGAGACGACAATGATCGCGATCATGGCGGCGATGATGCTCATGCAGGACGTTCAGGGCGCCCCTGTCGACTACAAGGACGGCGACGTCCAACTCCAGGGATACATCGCGTTCGACAAGGCGGTGCAGGGGAAGCGGCCGACGGTGCTCGTCGTGCACGAATGGAAGGGGCACGGCGACTATGTGCGCCGTCGCGCGGACCAGCTGGCGAAGCTGGGCTATCTCGCGTTCGCGATCGACATGTACGGCAAGGGGGTGTTCGCGAAGGACCACGAAGAGGCGGGGAAGCTGGCCGGAGTTTACTTCGGCGACCGGCCGCAGATGCGCGCGCGTGCGAAGGCGGCCTACGACCTGATCGCAAAGCACGAGCTGTGCGACGTGAAGAAGGTCGCGGCGATGGGCTACTGCTTCGGCGGGACGACGTCGATCGAAATGGGACGCGCGGGATTCGACCTCAAGGGGATCGCGAGCTTCCACGGCAATCTGTCCTCCGCGGATCCGGCGGACGCGAAGAACATCAAGGCGAAGGTGATCGTGTTCCACGGCGCGGACGACAAGTTCATCCCGGAGGCGCAGATCAAGTCGTTCCACGATGAGATGCGCGGCGCGAAGATCGACTACCAGTTCGTCTCGTTCGGCGGCGCGGTCCACAGCTTCACGGTGAAAGAGGCGGGGGACGACCCCTCGAAGGGGATGGCCTACAACGAAGCGGCCGAACGACGCTCCTGGGAGATGCTGAAGCTCTTCCTCGCGGAGTGCTTCAAGTAGGTCATTTCTTGTCCGGCTTGTCGGGGCCCTTCGGCGCGGCGACATAGTCGCCGTTGTCGTTCGGGTTGAGGCCCTTCCATTCCCAGACGCCGACCTTGTCGAGCGTGAGCGTGATGTCGATGGTGAGCGAGAGCCAGAACGCATCGGCGCGCACGAGCCCGATCCAAAGCTCGCCTGTCTGCTTGTGCGCGGAAATGATCTGCTCGCTCACGTTCTGATTATCGATCTTCGACGCGTCGGTCCCCCAGCTTTCGACCTTGATGTTGCGCGTCGCCGTCCCCTTCGGATTCTTCCCCTGCGCGAGCGTCACAACGCACTTGCCTGTCGGCTTCACCGGCTTGCCGTCGCCGTCCTTGATGAGGAGTTGCAGGAACGCGACGTCGCCGCTGTACTTCTTGTTCTTCATCGTGTAGCCGACGACCCACGCCAGATTGCGCACCTCGACGGTGTACGCGCCGGCGGCGGGAGGAGGCGGAGGTGTGCCCTTCGTCGCGGGCGGGTCCGGCTCGTAAGGATCGACGATCTTCTTCGGCGGCGCATCCTTGTGCGCGGTTCGCTCCACTTTCGGCGCCGCCTCGTCCGGCACTTCCTTCGGATCGTCGCACGGTGCGCTCGCGATCGAGTAGGTGTATCCGTCGAACGGCGGGCAGTCGGGGACGAACGCCTCGAAGTCGCGGACAGTGCCGGGCTTGAGGCCGCCCGGAATCGCGGCGGGATGGGAAACCGCGCCGAACTTGAACGTGATGACGAGCTTCTCGATCCCCTTGTTCTCGCCGTTGCGCGCCTTGCCGCGGACGCGGATCGACCCATCGCTGAAGCGCGCCAGCTTGCACTCGCCGACCTCGATGCGGGGATCCTCGCTCAGCTTGTCCGAAGCGCCGCTGATGTTCGCCGCGCGCCAGATGACGGCCGCGCGCACGCTCGCGTACGACGGGCATTGTGCGACCGAGATCGCAAACGTGTCCTCCGCGCCGACGGCAATCGCCATCGCCAGCTTCGCGCGCACTTTCCGGATGGGCGCGGACTGCGCGTCGTAGAACGTCAGGACCGCGATCGGCTCCACCGCCTCGAGGTCGCCTACATTTTTGACCGTCACGCTGACGACGGCCGTCCCGGGAAACGACGCGGGCGGCGTGTCCTTGTGGGCGAGAAGTTCCAGCTTGGCAGGCTCGCCCTGCAGCAACAGCGCGATCGTGATGAGTATCGGTCCCACGGTGATTGGACACCGATTATAATCCGCCCCATGACCCGACCGGCCGTTTTCTTGGACCGCGACGGAACCCTCATCGAGGAACGTGGGAACCTGCGCTCGCCCGACCAGGTGGCCTTCTTTCCGCAGACGGTCGACGCGCTCCGCCGCCTCTCAGACCGATTCCTGCTCTTCATCGTCACGAACCAGGCGGGCGTCTCAGAGGGGGCGATCACGTTGGACGAGGCAACGCGCGTCAACGACCACGTCGTACGCACGCTGGCGCAGGCGGGCGTCGCCATTCGAGATGTCTACTGTTGCCCGCACGTCCGCGCCGACGGCTGCGACTGCATCAAGCCGAAGCCGCACTTCATGCGGCAGGCGGAGCGGGATCACGGGGTCGACCTCGCGCGATCGTTCACCATCGGGGACCATCCGTGTGACGTCGAGCTCGCGACGAACGTCGGCGCTCGCGGCCTGCTCGTCCTTTCGGGGCACGGGGCACAGCACCGCGCCGAGGTGAGCGTGCCGTGCGAATTCGTCCCCGGGATTTCAGAGGGGATCGACTGGATAGCACGCACGCACGCCGCCGATCTCCTTCGCGCGGGCGGGCTGGTCGCGTTTCCGACCGAGACCGTCTACGGCCTCGGGGCCGACGCGTCGAACGCCGCGGCGGTGAAGCGCATCTTCGAGGTGAAGGGTCGGCCGCAGACTCATCCCCTGATCGTTCACATCGCCGACGCGGGCGATCTGACGAAGTGGGCCGCCGAGGTGCCGCCGCTCGCGATGCGGCTCGCGGAGCACTTCTGGCCCGGCCCGCTCACGATCATTCTCAGGCGCTCGCGCGGCGTGCTCGACGCGGTGACGGGCGGGCAGGACACCGTCGGATTGCGCGTGCCGTCGCACCCGATGGCGCTCGATCTCCTGCGCGCGTTCGGCGGCGGCATCGCGGCGCCGAGCGCGAATCGCTTCGGCCGCGTGAGCCCGACAACCGCTGCGCACGTGCGCGAGGATCTCGGCGACGACGTCGACTTTATTCTCGACGGCGGCGCGTGTGCGGTCGGCGTCGAATCGACCATCGTCGATCTCTCGGAAGCCCCCGCGATTCTTCGCCCGGGCGGCGTGCCGCGCGAGTCGATCGAAAAGGTCATCGGTCGCATCGACGTACGCCACGGCGGCAACATTCGTGCTCCCGGCCAGCTCGAATCGCACTACGCTCCGCGCGCGGAAGTCGTCCTCGTCGAGCCGGGCGAAATGGCCTTCAAGGCCCAGGAATTCCGGCATCGACGCGTGACGCAACTTGCCTTCGACGGCGAAGTCGAAGACGTGGCTCGCCGGCTCTACGCGGCGTTGCGAGAGGTGGATCGCGAAGGGTACGACGTGGTCCTGGTGACCCTGCCTGCGGAGCGCGGCTTGGGCCTGGCGATCGCGGATCGGCTGCGAAAAGCGGCTGCTTCCAGATAACAATCGCTTCCCCTTGGACGCCAATGCGTTACGGAACCACTCCGTTTGAAGCGAACGGCCAAGGGGGATATACTTCCGTGCCATGCCCGGCCTCGCTCAGCGCTCGCACCGGAAGCTCATGGCGACCCGGATTTGCGACCTCGCGGTTCAGATCCCTGACTCGCCAGTCGGGCATGCCATCGACCGTCTTTACGACGAACTCGACCGCCGGGGGATCGGCTTCCATCCGCCCTGCTATCTGACGGACGAATGGGGCTGCCCCGACGGCGTCCCCATCATCGGCGTCCCGTTCTATATGGCCGATCCCGTCCTCACCGCTCTGGAGCGGGAGACGATGCTCGATGCCGAAGGGGATGAGCCCGCCGAGATGATGAAATTGCTTCGGCACGAGGCCGGCCACGCCGTCAACTATGCGTTCCATCTCCACCGGCGTGCCGGATGGGACAACGTCTTCGGACCGTTCGACACGCCCTACCCCGAGCACTTCAAGAAGCGCCGCTACAGCAAGCGCTACGTACAGCACCTCGCAGGGTGGTACGCCCAGCGCCATCCCGACGAGGATTTCGCCGAGACGTTCGCCGTCTGGCTTTCCCCGGTCGGCGACTGGCGACGCCGCTATGCGGGCTGGGGTGCGCTCCGGAAACTCGAATGGGTCGAGCGCGCGGTGCAATCCATCGCCGGGCGCCGCCCACGCGAGCGCCTCATGCGGCTGGACCGGCCCGTCGAGGAGATGACGCTCACCCTGGCGCATTACTACCGCGACAAGCGCGACGCCGGCCGCCACGATTTCCCCGACATCTACGACGCGCGGCTTCGCGAGATTTTCCCCCGCGCGCGCGCCCCGGGCGCCATCGCGGCGGCGGACTACCTGCGCCTCAAGCGCCGCGAGTATGCGGAACGCGTCGCACGCTGGACCGGGGAGCGACGGTACGTCATCGGCGAACTCTACACGCACCTCATCGCACGCTGCCGCAAGCTGCGCCTGTGGACTCGCCCGTCACGAGTCGCTGAAACCGCCGCCGACGTCGCCGCCTTCCTCGCCACGCTGATCATGAACTACGTCTATCGCGGCACGTTTACGAACGGACACGGCGTTTAGGTAGACCTCGCGCGTCGGATCTGTTATCAAACGGATCGATGAAGCGTTCGCGGGTCGTCGTTCTCTTCGATTCCGACGCCGACCTTCCCGCAAACCCGGAGTTCGCGAAGCAATTGCAGTCGAGCGACGAAGCCGAGTTCGACGTCGCGCGAGCCCTCCTGGAGCGGGGCCACGATGTGCGGTTGGTGGGGATCCGCGAACGGCTCGATCCGCTCCTGGCGGCGTTGCAGGGCGGAGACATCGATCTCGTCTTCAACGTCACCGAGGGATTCGCGGGTCGCGCTTCGCTCGACTACGCGATCGCCGGCGTCCTCGAAATGTTCGGCGTGAGCTTCACGGGGACACCGCCGTGGGGACTCATCCTGGCGCGCGACAAGTCGTTGACGAAGAAGGTGCTGCTCTACCACGGCATCCGCGTGCCCAATTTCGTCGTCTACGCGCGGGGCTCGGCCGTGCAGCGACCGAGCGACATGCGCGTCCCCCTGATCGTGAAGCCACTTTCGGAGGACGCGTCGATCGGCATCGCGCAATCCTCCGTCGTGCGCGACGACGACGCGCTACGCGACAGGGTCGGCTTCCTGCACACGCGGCTCGGCTGCGACGTCATCGTCGAGGAATTGATCGTCGGCCGCGAGCTCTACCTTGGGATCGTCGGCAACGATCCGCCGCGCGCCCTCCCGCCCGTCGAGATGATCTTCGAGAACATGCCGGAGGAGCAACGCATCGCGACGTTCAAAGCCAAGTGGAGCGCCCGCTACCGCAAGTCGAAGGGAATCCGTAACGTGATGGCGAAGGACATCCCAAAGGAGGTGCTCGCTCGACTGGCCGACGTGGCCGCGCGCGCCTACCGGGCGCTGGGCCTTCGCGATTACGGTCGTGTCGACGTACGGCTCGCCCCCGACAACGAGATCTACGTGCTGGAGGCGAACCCAAATCCGTTCATTGCCCGCGACGAGGACTTGCCGAACGCGGCGCAGGAAGCGGGGGTCAGCTACGTCGAATTCATCGAGACGATCGCCGAGTGCGCGCTGAAGCGGAAGCGGAACGGGAGCACGCCCCGCACGCCGTAAGGCACGCGCGAGCAACGCTTCGACTCGCCTGCGGCTCCCTCCGCGTAAGCGGCCCGCAATGTGCGCGACTATTTTCCCGGGCCGCCTACCACTTCACGTCGAGCGCCAGGATCACGCTCGTCCCAGGCTCGTTGGATCCCGAACCGTGCACGCGAAAGTCCTTGTCGCCGATGTTCTCGAGCGCGCACGAGGCGGTGATTTTCTCCGTGATGTGATACCCGCCGCGCACACCGTAGATCGTGTACCCCGGCGTGCCGCCCGCCGGGATGCGCTGATTGTCACGATTGTCGCTCGAATTCTGGCGGTACGCACCGTTCACCATCTGGACGACGCCCTCGACCCACAGCTTGATCTCCTTCGGCTCGACGCGTACGCCGACAATCGCGGTCGCAGGCTGCTCGCGCGAGAGCGGCTCTTTCTCGCTGTCGGGCGCCGAGGTCGGAAATTGCTCGACGTCACCGCGCATGTAAACGAAGTTTCCCCACGCGCTGACGACATCCGTGAAGCGATAGCGTCCACCGAGCTCGATCCCCATCACAAAGCCGTCGCCGGCGTTGCTCTTCGTGACCTCGAGCGAAGAACCAATGATGACGCCCGTCGGCCTGCGGACGATCATGTCGTCGATGATCGTGTAAAACACGGCTCCTTCGAACTCCCAGTCCTTGAACGCGCCGCGGCTCCCGATCTCGAGCGAAATGAAGCGTTCGGGATCCAGATCCGCGACCGGCGTCTCGAGCTCGCCCGAACGAGCGACGTCGAGTCGCGAGAGATCCGACAGGTTCGGCGCGCGGAATCCCTGCGAGATGCCGCCGAACACGTTGATTTCGTCGGTCAGCGTGTGCACGACGCGAGCACTCGCCGACACGTTGGACCAGTCGTCGTCGAGCGTGAACGGACCCGTGACCGGATGGAGAACCTCGTCCGCTTTCACCGACGCATGCGTGAAGCGCAGGCCGGCGATCACGCGCCACGCTTCGTCCAGCTCGACTTCGTCCTGGAGGAACAGTCCGAGGAGAGCGTATTCCGCCTCGTCCGCGACGGGCCCCTGGATCGGGCTCGACGTGATGACGCCCGCCGCATTGAAGTTGTTGCGGAACGAATTGACGTTGTCTCGATACCACTCGATGCCGTACGTCAGGCGACCGAACGACGTCGCGCTCTCGAGTTGCGTCCAGAGGCCGAGCGTACCGACGAGCACACCCTGATCGTTGCCCGAGCCGCTGGAACCGACGGTGTGCTGGAATTCATCCTGCTCGTGCCACGATGCGCTGATGTGCACTGCATCGATGAAGCCCGCGGGCTTCTGCCAGTGGATCTGCGCATACGTGAGGCGGCGGTCTTGGTCGAAGATGTGCTCCCGGTCCGTGCCGATCGTCGTGCCATGCCAGCGGACGCCGGAGGTCGTTCGGTGCGTGCGCCAGATATCGTCCTGGTTGACGATTTGATGCGCCACGACGAGGCGCACATCGCTCGCAAGGTTGTATTCGATCTTGAGGTCGCCGTTGCGTTCGAGCCAGCCGGTCTTCGGCTGGAGGCCGACATCGCGGCCACCGTCGATATCGTTGAAATCGCGCCACGAGCCGCCGATGATGATCCCGATCGTTTTGTCATACGTCGCACCCACTTCGCCGCGTGCGACGATGGAGTCGTCGGCGCTCGAATAGCGGAGGTAGGTGCGGCCGCCGTACCCGAGACCGTCCTGCCACGTTGCGGGACCGATCGTGAGCGCGTTGACGGCGCCACCGATGGCGTCGCTGCCGTACAGGACGGACGAGCAGCCCTTCACGACCTCGAGCCGTTCGATCGTCATCGCATCGACCGTATTCCAGTACTGGTTCGGGCCTTCGCGGAACGTGGAGTTGTTGAGGCGGATGCCGTCGATGAGGAGGACCGTGCGAAATCCGGTGAACCCGCGTATGAAGGGCGAACCCTGGCCGGGCGACGTTTTCTGGACCATGACGCCGGGGATTTCGCGGAGCGCGTCCGGTAGCGTGCGGGCCAGCCGCTCGTCCAGCAGCTGGTCGCGCCGGAGCGCGTCGGTGGAATAGGGCAGATCGAACGGGTTCTCCTCGTGGCGGGTGGCGGTGACGACCACCTTCCGCTCGGGGGGGTCCTGCTCCTTCTTCTCCGGGTCGCTCTGTACGAGCAGCGACACGACGATCGCAGCAAGGCACGTCATCGGATGCCGGCGTATTGCAAAAGCTGTGCCACCGCGATTCAGCGTCGCGATCGCGGTGCCGCTGGCTACTTTCTAATCAGATCTGTTTAGCGACTGTCTTCAGCGCTTCGGCGAACGCGACGTCGCGAGCGGCGCAGAATCCGGCCGCGGCGGTCATGAGGACGATGGTGCGGTGGGGTCCCTTCTCCCCCGCCAGCACGCGCTTCGTGATGGCGACCTCGTCCTCGACCGAACCGGAGCCGATCTCTTCGATGCGTGGGCGCGTAAGCCCTGAGTCTTCCGGTCGATACGTGGCATAGTCGCCCGGCACGTGCAGCGCCTTCACGACGCCATGGTAGGGCGCCTCGGTCTCGCCTTCCGATCCTTGGAAGATGAGCGCGCGTTCGCCGAGTTCCGTGAGCGCCGACTTGAGCTTCTCGAAGTACGGCTGGTGCGTGATCGAGACGAGATGACGGCCGACGCGACCCGGGTCGAGCAGGCGCGCGCCCACATTGAAGATGCTGCGGACGCCAAGCTCCTTGCGAAGCTCGAGGATCTCGTGCAGCCGGTCAGGGACGCGCTGGTACGGGACCTCAAGCGCCTCGAGCAGCGGCCCCATTCCCTGCCGGCCGGGGGCGTCGTCGTACGTATGCACGCACACGC
Source organism: uncultured Planctomycetales bacterium (assembly GCA_964468745.1). GTDB lineage: Bacteria > Planctomycetota > MHYJ01 > MHYJ01 > JACPRB01 > JACPRB01. The sequence continues at coordinate 30,488 of CAYXVY010000102.1, forward strand.
GGACGCCGGCCGCCTTCAGGACAAGCGCCGCCGCAGGGACCGCACGAAAGGTCTTCGCTTTGCCCGCATAGCAGGGCAGATCAAGATCGAATGGCCCCGCAGCCGGCGGCAGCAGTTCACGAAGCGCCCGCGCGCACGACGCGATTTCGACGCCCGTTTCACCCTTGGTCCGCAGGGCGATCAGAAAGCCACCGACCTGCAGCGGCGTCGCTTCGCCGCGCACGATCGTGCGGAACGCGACGTCCGCCTCCTCACGCGTCAGATCCTGCGCGTGGTCGGGGCCCTTGCCGCACTTGTGGATGATCTTCTGCATGTTCGCTGCCAGCATTGAGCAGTCAGCTTACCGCCCCGAGCCGCTTTCCGAGCTGACGGCTGCGTGCTGAGAGCCGAACGCTATTTTGCCTTGAGATGGAGACCGCATTCCTTGGTCTCCGGATTCTCCCACCACCACCTCCCTGCTCTTTCGTCCTCTCCCGGCTTGACGGCGCGGGTGCACGGGGCGCACCCGATCGATGGATATCCCTGGTCGTGCAGCTTATTGCGCGGGACGCCATTCGCCTTGATGTACTCAAAGACCTCCTGCGTCGTCCAGTCGGCGAGCGGATTGAGCTTGATGATGCCGCCGAATGCGTGATCAATCTCGATTTTCGCGAGCGCGGTGCGCGTCACCGCCTGTGTGCGGCGAAGTCCCGTGATCCAGCCGTCGAGTTGCCCGAGCATGCGCTTGAGCGGCTCGACCTTGCGCGCCGCACAGCAGAGCTTTCGGTTCTCGATGGAGGTGTAGAACAGGTTCACGCCGCGCTCACGTACGATCTTCTCGACCGCGGCCGCATCCGGAAACTGGATCTCGACTTCGACGTCGTATCGACGCTGGACCGCCGAGATCACGTCGTATGTTTCCGGGTTGAGACGGCCGGTATCGAGCGTGAAGACGCGCGTCGCCTTCGGATCGATGTGCCACATCATGTCGAGGACGGCGACGTCCTCCGCACCGCTCCACGCGAGCGCGATGCGTCGACCGAAAATATCGAGCGCCCACCGCAGCACATCTTGAGGCGTGGCGTTCTCAAATCGCTTGTTGAGCGCGGCGACCTGTCGTTCAGACAATCCGAATTGCGTGGCTTGGATCATACAGCGCACTCACCTTTCATTCCCTTGAGGGTCACGAACCGGTCCTGCTGGCCCCAATCGACGCGAAGGCCGTCCATCTTCCCGGCCACGGGATCCTCGGCGAACGGCCCGAGCAGATCCTTCCAGCGCTGCGTGCCGAGCCGCTCGACAAAGCCGCGGAACGACTCGTCCGTCGCGCGCTCGCGCGTCCAAAGGGAGCCGATCGCCAGCACCGCGGCGGGCACGAGCCGCGCCGCAATCCGCACCAGCACCGCGCCGAATTCGGAATCGCCATCGACGGGCCTGGCGGATCCGCCGAGGAGCAGGTTGTAACTCGGAATCTCGACCTCACCGACCTTCCGCGCCGCGCCGTGCAGGCCGATGTCGGCGACGTGGTGCTGGCCGCACGAGTTGGGGCAGCCGCTGATCTTGATGACAAGCGAGCGGGCCGCCTCGAACTCCGGACCCGCCTCGCGGAACGACTGGCGCAGCGCGCGCGTCAGCCCCTTCGAGCTGGTGATGCCGAGATTGCACGTGTCCGCGCCCGGGCACGCCGTGATGTCGGAGATCGTGTTCGCGCCCTCCTCGGCCAGCTCGATCGCACGAAGTCGCTTCCAGAGCGACGGCAGCCTGTCCGATCGCACCCAGCGAAGCAGGATGTTCTGTCCGATCGTTATGCGCGCCCGGCCATCGGAGTAGAGCGCGATGAGATCCGCGAGCGAACGCAGTTGCGGGCTGGTGATGTCGCCGAGCGGCAGCACAACCGTGACCGCGCTGAAGCCGGCCTGCTTCTGTCGGATGACGTTGTCGCGCTTCCAAGCCAGATAGTCGCGATCGCCCGGCTCGACGGCGGCGATCGGATTCGTCACCGCTCCGGTCTCCTCGACTGCGAAGTCGGGCTCGGGACCCCAGCCGCTCGGGTACTTGTCCCGCTCCTCGAGCGCAAGCCGCTTGAACTCGTCCCAGCCGAGCGTCTGGACGAGGAACTTCAGCCGCGCGCGGTTGCGATTCTGCCGGTTGCTCCGCGCGTTGTGCAATTCGACGATCGCGTGCGCGGTGCGGACGAGATCCTCCGCAGGCGTGAAATCCTCGAAGAGCCGCGCCGGCTTCGGCGTGTTGCCGAGACCGCCGCCGACGTACAACCGGAAACCGCGCCGGCCGTCTCGCACCGTCGCGAGGGCCGCAATGTCCTGGAACGATGCGCCGATGCACGCCCCTTCGCTGCCGCACCCGTCGAAGCCGATCTTGAACTTGCGCGGGAGCGCCTGCGTGAGATCGTGGCGCATGAAATGACGCGAAAGCTGGACCGCGTACGGCGTCACGTCGAACGGCTCGCTCGGGCTCAATCCTGCCACGGGGCACGCCGTGACATTACGGACGGTGTTCCCTCAGGCCTCTCTACTGGTAAGCCCCGATTCAGCCAGTCGTACCAAGAGAGGGATGACTTCCTCGAATTTCACGAAGTGCAGCTGGAAGTCCTGCCGCGTCGTCGCGTGCGCAATTCCGGTCGAGTGCACGTCGGCCGCATCCGCTATGGCGCGCAGGTGCTCGGGCCGGACGCCGCCGTACGGCAGCTTGATCCGGATCATCTGTACGCCCGGCTGCCGCTGGCCGTAGACGCCGAATCGCAGACGCTTCGGCTTGAACTCGTCTTCCGTCAGCTCGCCGCGCTTCAGCTCGTCGATGAATTGCGCCACTCCCTCGATGTCACCGCGCAGCTCCGTCGACAGGTGGTCGAGATTGACGCCGTCGAGGACGCTCAGCGTGTTCCTCTGGATCATCGCAGCACCGCAACGAGTCCGTAGCTCATCCCGAAGGCGACGATCGGGCTGACGGTCCACATCGCGATCGCGCGGCGCACGTTGGCGCCCTGCGTAGATCCGCCGCTGGCGAGGCTGAACGCGAACATGGACGTCGCGAAAATGAGCGTCAGCGAGATCGGCACGCCGTACCACGAGGCGGCAAGAGTGATCGTTGCAGCGACGATGCCGGCCACGAGGAGCCGCAGGCGATCGACCATCGCGACATCCGCAACCTGGTTCGACAGCATGCGATTGCCGAAGAAGAGGGCGCCGGCGGCCATCGTCGCACCGGCTATGGCGGCGCCGGCAAAAGGAGTTACGATCCCCGCGGCGGCCAGCGCACCTGATGCGTTGGCTGCGTTGTTGGCGCCGACCGCGAACGCGACGTACGCACCGCCGAGCGACAGGAGGAAGCCCGCCCAGCGCGCGAAGCCGCCGTTGAGGTCGCGCCGGAGCAGGAGCCGCGCGGCGATATACGTCACGACGAGCGCGACGACCGGCGTCGCCGCCCACCAGACGAGCACGGTGCGGACTCGCTCGACGCGCGCAACGTCGAGATAGAGTGCCAGGCCGACCAGCGACGCGATCGCGGCGTGCGTCGTCGGAATGGGCACGCGCAGGACATTCGCGAGGATGATGATCGAGAGCGTCGTCGTCGGCGCGACCACGAGAAGCGCGTACGGATGGACGGGCGCCGTGAAGAGATCGCCACCGATCATCGCGACGACGCGCGGGCCGAGGAGGAGCGCCCCGAGCACGTAGCCGATCGCCGCCAATACCAGAGCGACCCAGCGCGAACGCGCGCCGGTTCCCACGGCGGGTCCCATCGTGACGCCCGCGTTGCTGGCGCCGATGTGAAGGGCGAGGGCAAGGGCAATTGCAAAACCGATGTGCACAATCATGGCAACCTCAAACTAAATCGAGCGCCAGACGCGGACGCCCCCGTGGGGCGCCGTGCTGATGAGCGCGTCGAGCTTCCAGGAACGCGCGATCTGCGCCTCGCTGACGAGGGCGCCGCGCACGGCAATCGGGGTGACGTAGTACTTCGCCTTGATGGGCTCGATGACGTCGCTGTCGAGCGCGAAGATCTTCACATCGGGGTTGATGCGCACGACCTGGTCGACGAGCGGAAGATCCGCTTCGCCTTCGATGACGAGGGCGATGCGGGGGAAGTGGCGGGCGATCGCGCCGCGCAGGGTGGATGTCGTCATGGCTTTGTTCCTTCGAGTCAGCGTGAAAACAAAAACGCCCGGGACCGCACGTCCACCTTGCGTGCGGTTCCGGGCGTCTTAAGGGGCTGGCTCTAGGTCATGAACGGGTCGCACGCAAGGGCGGGACACGTACAACAACAGCAGCCCTGGGTGCGCAGAAGATTCCCGTTCGTACTCATGAGTGAGCAGAGATTTATGCAGATCGAGCGGTGCGAGTCAAGCGAAAAAAACGGGGGACCCGTTTCCGGGTCCCCCGAAGTCATGCGGTGGTGCGCTACTGCTCGGTGATCGGCTGCCAGAGGTTGCCCTCGCCGTAATCGGCCGTCGCCTCCTTAAGCGGAAGCGGATAGCCCGACGCGAATCCGCGGCTCACGCGACCGTGCACGCCGCGCAGGGCCGACAGGCCGTCGCGCAGATTGTCCTTCGTGCTGGCGAAAGCGGCCGG